>NZ_JBEXEX010000006.1:0-271921 GCF_040606445.1 Streptomyces sp. NPDC005408
CGCCCGGTTACATTCCGAACCCGGAAGCTAAGCCTTTCAGCGCCGATGGTACTGCAGGGGGGACCCTGTGGGAGAGTAGGACGCCGCCGAACAATCATTGTGGGAAAGCCCCGCACCTTCTGGTGCGGGGCTTTTCTGCGTTCAGGACCCGGTCCTTCGTGGCGTAAACCGCGTTGCTCAGTGACGGGCGGCGCCGTCAGTATCGGGGGATGGACTACGTGATTCGACCCGTACGCGCCGAGGAGTGGGCCAAGGCCCGGGAGCTTCGGCTTGCCGCCCTGCAGGACCCGGCTGCGCCCATCGCCTTTCTGGAGACGTACGAGCAGGCCGTCGAGCGGCCCGACGGATTCTGGCAGGACCGTGCGACCACCTCCGCGGAAGGGATCGTGTCGCGGCAGTTCATCGCCGAGGCGCCGGACGGGCGGTGGGTGGGGACGCTCACCGTGCTCGTGGAACGGCCGGCGGGGGAAGTGCGGTTCGGGGAGGCCGCGAAGACCGACCAGACGCATCTGGTCGGGGTGTTCGTACGGCCCGAGGCGCGGGGTGCGGGTGTGGCGGATGCGTTGTTCAGCGCGGCTCTGGAGTGGTCGTGGGAGCTGGCCGGGCCGCCTGTGAAGCGGGTGCGGCTGTATGTGCACGAGCACAATGGACGAGCCGCGGCGTTCTACCGGCGGTTCGGGTTTGTGCCGAGCGGGGACTCCGTGCCGGTACCGGGCGATGACACGGCACGGGAGCTGGAGTTGGAGGTCCTGCGGTAGGGGTCTCTTCTACCGCGGGGCCTACTGGGAGGTCTACTGCGGGAGCGGTTCGGGCCAGCGGGCGCGCGCCTGTTCGGCGGAGCGGAGCAGGACCAGGGTCGGAAGTCCCTGGTCCTGACCGGTTGCCAGCAGCTCCGGAAGCCGGGGAAGCGGAGCCACCGCGGCGACGTCGTCGAGAACGAGTGTCATTGGTGGGTCGAGCCGACCGTCGGATGACCGTGCGGCCATGCGGCGGCCGTGCTCGACCACGTCTGAAGCCAGTGCGGTGAGCAGTGGCATCGCGCCGGGGTGGGTTCTGGGGTCCTCGATGGGCTCACCCACCAGATACAGGCTGCCCCCTTCGCTTATGAATGATTCCAAGGTGAGCGAATCGGCTCGGTTCGGGGTGCAGGCCTCGCGGATGTGGATCGAGGAGAGGGACGAGAGGGCGCGTACGACCAACTGCTGGGCGATCTCCCGGCGTTCGGCGTGGGCGGTGAGCGCGGACTCGAGGAGGCCGGCGAGACCGGCGGTGGCCTTGGGATGCGTACGGAGGATGCGTACGGCGTCATGGGCGTTGCCGCCCTGCGCCCAGCGGTGGAGCTGCTTGAACGGGCGTCCGTCCACGGCCGCGGCGTGGAGCCAGCAGCGCAGGAGCGTTTCGGCGGTGTCGGCCATGGCGGCGTCGAGGAGGGCGCGGGGGCGTACGGGGGCGAGGAGTGCGGTGGCGCGTGCCTGTGCGGTGGTGGGGTCCTCGCAGTGGGCGGAGGGGGACCAGTGGAGGCGGGCGGGGGTGTCGCACAGGTGCCCGGGGTCGTAGACGAGGACGGGGCCGAGCTTGGCCCGGGCGTCCTTGGTCTCGGCCCAGACGGTGGGGTCGGAGGTGACGACGAGGACGGGTCCCTGGGCGTCGAAGACGGCCTGGACAGTGGATGGGCGGCGCGTGGCGGGGTCGCCGTAGAGAAGACGGGCGGGGCGGGTGCGGGGGGCGGGGACGCCCGCGGCCCCGGTGCCGTGGGCGGCGTGGTGGTCGCGCCCGCCCGCCCCTTGCTCCGCAAGAGAGTTGGGGCCCACGGCTGCGCCGCTGCCCGCGGCGGGAGAGGGCCACGCGGCGTCGCAAGGGGCCCCGGAGCCGGGCTCCTGGGTGCCGGCCGCGTACGCGCCGGTCGCTGCTGCGCCGCCGACTGCCGCGTCGGGGGCCGAGATCGGGCTCGTGCCGCTGCCTGCCGGGTCCTGCTCCCAGCCGGCTTCGCCGTGGCTCGACTCCGGCCGGGCGCCGGGTTGTTGGGCGTTGGCCGAGTAAGCGTCCGCGCCTTGGCCGCGGGTGCCCGACCGGTCGTGCTCGCCGGGCTGTTGGGGTTGGGGGTTTCCGTGGTACGAGCCTGCGGCTGCGCCGCTGCCCGCGGTGGGGGCGGGCCGTCCGGCTTCGCCTGTGGCCCGGGCGCCAGGCTCCGGGGCGCTGCCCGCGTACGCGTCCGCGCCCGTGCGGCGGGTGCCTGACTGGTCGTGCTCGTGCAGACCGGACCGCTGGGCGTTGCCCGCGTGCGTGCCCGTTGTCCCTGAGGTCGGGCTCGGGCCGGCGACGCCACCCGACGTGTCCCGTTCCCATCCCGCTTCGCCGCCGATCGCGCCCCGACGGGAGCCGCGACGGGGCCGGGCCGGGCTCTCCCATGCCTCCGCAGGGAACCCCCGGCCCGCCGCCCGCGACCGGCGGACCGCGCGCCAGCGGGTCAGCGTGCCCAGGGCGAAGATCGTCAGGACCACCAGGACCATGAGTTCGCCGATTGCCAGGCCCCAGAACAGGCCGTAGCCGGAGAGCTCAGCCGACGGGGTCTCCGGCCACGCGGACACCAGATCGTGCGGCTTGGATACCAGCGCGCGCATCGCGAGCGGCGTGTTGGCGAACGTCACGCCCGTCGGCCACGCCCCGTGGGACAGGAGCCCTGCCAGGCCCGTCGCCGTCCAGACCAGCAGCGTCAGGCCCAGCAGAAAGGCGAGCAGGCCCACCAACAGGCCGTCCGGGATGCCGTGTTCCTCTTCGGGCTGGTGGCGACGGTCGCGCATGTCATGCCACCGTCGACTCGGAGGATGCATCCAACTGCTGACGCTCGACCAGGGCCGCGCGCTGCTCCGCCTCCCACTCCGCGGCCGCCACGTCCTCGGGCAACGCAGGCCCCGACGATTCCGTCATCGCCCGGTCCGTGAAGACCAGTGGTCGCTCCGCCTCCGTCACCAGGTGTTTGACCACCTGGACATTGCCGTTGACGTCCCAGACCGCGATGCCCGGGGTCAGGGTCGGGATGATTTCCACAGCCCATCGTGGGAGGCCCAGGACGCGTCCCGTCGCTCTCGCCTCGTCCGCCTTCTGGGCGTAGATCGTCCTTGTGGAGGCCATTTTGAGAATGGCCGCCGCTTCTCTCGCGGCCGCGCCGTCCACCACGTCCGAGAGGTGGTGGACCACCGCCACGAACGAGAGCCCCAGGCGACGGCCGAACTTCAGCAGCCGCTGGAAGAGCTGCGCCACGAAGGGCGAGTTGATGATGTGCCACGCCTCCTCGACCAGGAAGATCCGCTTCTTCCGGTCGGGGCGGATCCACGTGTGTTCGAGCCACACCCCCACGATCGCCATCAGGATCGGCATCGCGATGGAGTTCCGGTCGATGTGCGAGAGGTCGAAGACGATCAGAGGCGCGTCCAGGTCGATGCCCACCGTCGTCGGGCCGTCGAACATGCCCCGCAGGTCACCGTCGACCAGCCGGTCCAGCACGAGCGCGACATCCAGACCCCAGGCCCGTACGTCGTCGACGTCGACGTTCATCGCCTCCGCCGACTCCGGCTCCGGGTGCCGCAGCTGGTCCACGATGTCGGTCAGCACCGGCTGCCGTTCGACGATCGTCTCGTTGACGTACGCATGCGCCACCTTCAGCGCGAAGCCGGAGCGCTCGTCCAGGCCGTGCCCCATCGCGACCTCGATGATCGTCCTCAGGAGCGCCAGCTGGCCGGTCGTCGTGATCGCAGGGTCCAGCGGGTTGAGGCGGATGCCGCCGTCCAGCGCCGTCATCGGGTCGAGCCGGATGGGGGTTATCCCCAGCTCCTGGGCGATGAGATTCCACTCGCCCACTCCGTCCTCGCCCTGCGCGTCCAGAACGACCACCTGGCGGTCGCGGAAGCGCAACTGCCGTAGGACGTATGTCTTCTCGAGCGCCGACTTGCCGTTCCCGGACTCGCCGAGGACCAGCCAGTGGGGGGCGGGCAGCTGCTGGCCGTACAGCTGGAAGGGGTCGTAGATATAGCCCTTTCCGCTGTACACCTCACGGCCGATGATCACGCCCGAGTCGCCGAGGCCCGGCGCTGCGGTGGGCAGGTACACGGCTTGCGCCTGGCCGGTCGACGTACGGACGGGCAGGCGGGTCGTCTCCACCTTTCCGAAGAGGAAGGAGGTGAAGGCATCCGTGAAGACGGACAGCGGATCTCGCATGGCGGACTGCCCTCTCGTTCAGCGTCGGATGCCGGTCGCGAACGGCAAGGTGTTCACAAAGGCACGGTGGTGTTCGCGGTCGCACCACTCCAGCTTGAGATACGACTTGCCGGCCGATGCCCTGATCGTCCGCTTGTCGCGTGCCAGCGCCTCCGGCGACCGCGAAGACACTGTGATGTACCCGACAAGGTTGACCCCTGCCGCACCGCTGGCGAGATCTTCACCCCTCTGGTCGAGCCGTCCGTGCGCGGCGATGTCGCGCGGGTCGACGGTCCGGTTCATCTTGGCGGCGCGGCTCGCGTCCGCCTCGTCGTTCGTCTTCTCGGTCAGCATCCGCTCAATGGCGACCTCGGTGGGCTCCAGGTCCATGCAGACCGCGACCGTACGGATCACATCGGGCGTGTGGACGAGCAGCGGCGCAAGGAAGTTCACGCCGACCGGGGTCATCGGCCACTCCTTCACCCAGGCGGTGGAGTGGCACCAGGGCGCGCGGGTGGAGGACTCGCGGGTCTTCGCCTGGAGGTAGGTGGGCTGCATGGCGTCGAGCTCGGCGGGCCAGGCGTTGCGTTTCGTCATCGCCTGGATGTGGTCGATGGGGTGGTCCGGGTCGTACATCGAGTGGACGAGCGAGGCGAGCCGGCCCTGGCCGAGCGGCTGCCGGACCCGGATGTCGGCCTCGGCGAGACGCGCGCAGATGTCGGTGAGTTCGCGGGCCATGACGACGGCGAGACCGGCGTCCCTGTCGAGCTTCCGCGAACCCGAGGACTTCGAACCGGTGGAGTGACGGGCGGCACGGGCCATGGCGTGGGCCTCGGCGGCCAGCTCGCGGGAGTAGTGCATGCAGGCGACGAGATATGCGCGGTGCTGTTCGCTCGACGTCGACACCATGGACTGGAGCTGCTCGTACGATTCACGCAGCCAGCCGGGCGACTGCTGGTCACCGCGCTGGGCTACGTCCTTGGCGTGTGCGTCGGGGTCGGCGGGGAGCGTACGCGCCAGCATCTGAAGGCGGGTCACAAAGCCGTCTCCGTTGGCCACATGCTTGAGCAGGGTGCCGAAGCGGTCGACGAGGGCTTCCTGGTCCTCGCTGTCACGCAGTCCGACGCCCGGGCCCTCGATCTCGATGGCGGCGGTGACGGTACGGCGGTCGGCGTGCAGCAGTACGGCGATCTCGTCGGGGCCGAAGGGGGCGGCGAGCCAGTTGATCCGGCCGATGCCGGGGGGCGGGCCGACCTCGATCTCACGGCCGTCGAGCCGGGTGCCCGACTCGGCGGCGGACGAGCGGTAGAGGGTGCCGCCGCGCAGGGTGCGCTTATAACTGCGGTTGATCTCGAACCACTTGTAGAAGGTGCGGTGCTTGTACGGGACGTACACGGCGGCGAGAGCGAGGAGCGGGAAGCCCATCAGCAGCACGATCCGCAGGGACAGGACGGGGACCAGCAGCCCGCTCATCATGCCGAGGAACGCGCCGGCGATGATCAGGGCGATCTCGCCGGTCTCGCGGTTCTTGCCGACGATCGCGTTCGGCCGGGCCCGGCCGATCAGATACGTACGGCGGGGCGTGATCGGTTGGGACTGGGTCGTCAACGCCCTCCACCTCCTGTGCTCTTGCGGTTGCTGTGCGGGGTGCCACTGGTGGGACTGCTGCCGGGGCTGCTGCTACGTGGCGGGGGTGCGGCGGCGGGGACGGATCCACCGCCTCCTCCTCCTCCGGACGGCCGGCTGCTGTGGGCTGCGACGCCCCCGCTGATGGGGTTGGCAGGGCGCGGGGCGCTGCCGTTGCCGCCACCGTCGCCGCCGCGCTGGTTGCCGCGGCTGCTGTGGGTCTTGATGCCCTGGGAGACAAGAGCGGCGGGGGAGCTGATGACGGCGGCCGCGGCGTTCTCGGCGCCGCTCTGGAGGCGGTTGTTGCGGGAGGCCACGATCTCGTCGCCGAAGCCGGGCACGAAGCGGTAGATCATCGCGGAGGCGAAGATGGCGAGCAGGATGATCGCGAGCCCGGAGACGACGGCGGAGAAGGAGTCGGGGCCCTTCTCGGCGGAGAGCGCGCCCGCCAGTCCGAGGACGATCGCAATGACGGGCTTGACCAGGATGATCGCGATCATGATCCCGGCCCAGCGGCGGACGTGCCCCCACATGTTCTTGTCGACGAGTCCGGCGTAGACGACGACGCCGAGAAGGGCGCCGATGTAGAGCAGGACGGCGCGGATGAACAGCTCGAGGTACAGGACGCCGGCGGCGAGGATCGTGACGAGCGAGACGACGATCAGCATGATCGGCCCGCCACCGATGTCGGTGCCCTTCTTGAGGGCGGCCGCGAAGTTCCCGAAGAACATGTCCGTCTGGCCGCTGGTGCCCCCGGCGATGACCTCGGTGACGCCGTCGGTGGCGGAGACGAGGGTGTAGAGGATCAGCGGGGTGAAGGCGGAAGCGAGGACGGTGAGCCAGAGGAAGCCGATGGCTTCGGAGATGGCGGTGGTCAGGGGAACGCCGCGGATGGCGCGCTTGGCGACGGCGAGGAGCCAGAGGACGAGGGTGAGGATGGTGGCGGCGGCGAAGACGATGGCGTACTGGGAGAGGAAGGCGGTGTTGGTGAAGTCGACGGTGGCGGTGGACTTCACGGCCTTGGAGAGGGTGTCGACGGTCCAGACGGCGGCGTCGGCGCAGCCGCGGGCGAGGGAGGCGAGGGGGTCGAGGGCGTCGGCGGGGTCGGCCGGGCCCGTGCGGGGCCTGCTGCCGGGTTCGCCGCTGTCGCAGTAGTCCCGCGCGGGGCCGACGATGAGGTCGCACTTGTCCTTGTTGGACGGTGTCGGGGTGGGCGTCGGTGCTGCGAAGGCACGCGAAGCCAGCAGCACCGCTGTCGTCTGGACGGTTGCGACGACGGCTGTGAGCTTGAGCGCGCGGCGCCGGCTATCGGGCATACGTGAACCCTCCGTACTGCTCGACTGCCTTGGCGATCTCGTCGGCGCTGGAGGCCGTCCGGTCGGCGTTCACTGGCGCAGGGCCGTCCTTCTGGGAGAAGCTCTCGACCTTCCAGCTTCCCTCCGCCCACTGGAGCTTGAGCGTCATGGTGAACCAGTCGTTGGTCACCGGATTGGTTGAGCTGACTCCGGCTGTGCCGAAGACGCCGGTGCACCAGACCTCCACCGTGGCGGACGTGTCCGTGTAGGCCGTGACTTTGGTGCCGACCGGCGCAGTGCGGGACACATACGTCAGCCCCTTGGCGGCGTTCCCGTTCGCGTCGAGGCCGAGCTTGGAAAGGAATGCCTGGTTGTACGCCTGGTCGAGTTTGGCCTGCAGCCCCCCGACCTTGTCGGTGACGAAGAGCTGGCCCACGATCTCGTGTCGCCGCGCCGGCTTCAGGATGTCGGCCGAGACAAGCGCCACCGCATAATTCGCCGCGGCGCTCTGCGCCCCCTGCTCATCCCTCGCATACCCCGACGGAATCCCCCCGGCCTTCCCCCTCACCGGCTTCACCCCCGTCGCCGCCGTCGGCTCCGCCCCCGCCGCCTTTGTGTCGCTGCCCGACGGGGCGTCATCGCCTCCGCCCTGGTTGGCGAACGCGATCGCCGCGATCAGCAGGACCACCACGCCCACCACCGTGATCAGGGAGCGTGAGCTGCGCATCGGCCTGCGGGCGCCGCCGTAGACGTCCGATTCGCCGCCGCCGGGGAGTCTGGTGCGGGTCTGGCCCGATCCGCCGAAGCCCTCGTCCGTGCGGCCGCCGCCCGGCTCGCCGCCGTAGCCGTGCTCGTCGCCGAGGCTCATCTCGCGTACGCCCCCTCAACCGTTTGCAGTTCCGCGACGTACGACGTGTGGTACGGCGCGGGATCCGACACGTAGTACGACGGTAGTCGTGCTGCTTCCCGCGCGGGCGTGGTGTGGTGACTCGACATCAGGGAGACGCAACCTCAAAGGGTGGGCCGGGCACGCCCGGAGAGGACTGGCGGGCGGCTAGACAGCCATCCCGTACACGATGGTGAACAAGGTCCCCAGCGACCCGATGATGAAGACGCCGGTCAGCCCGGCGACGATCAGGCCCTTGCCCTGCTCCGCGCTGAACGTGTCGCGCAGCGCCGTCGCTCCGATGCGCTGTTTGGCCGCACCCCAGATCGCGATGCCGAGGCAGAGGAGGATGGCCACGGCCATCACAACCTCGATCATCACTCGGGCTTCGTTCCCCAGGCTCCCGAAAGGCCCCCAGTTCGGGGCGATTCCGCCGATGATGGTGGTGATGTCGCCCTTTTCGGCTGCCAGGATCATGTAACTCACCGCCCCTGTTGGGTTGTTCAGTGCCCTTGCCCCTCGGCATGGGCCGTCGTTCTATCTTCGCTGATGAAACAGCCCGCGTAAGCCGACTTGGCGGGTCTCTTTACTCGATCTCCGAACGGATGACCGATCCCGCCGTCCTGACCTGCTACGGCACGGACTCGGTCGGTGCGAGGAGCGCGTATGGTTACTCTGTGTATCACGGGGGGTGACTCCGGGCAATGACTGTCGTTGTTGCACCTTTGGGGCGCTGCAGGCCGTTTCTCGCCCTGGCCGTGTTGAGGATTACCGCGACCGTGCCGTCTGGAAACTTCCGCTGACCCAGGTCCGTCCGCTCTCAACCGGAACGGGCGGCGTCAGGGGGTGACGGGTCACTGCTCGTCGAGCTCCGCGAAGTGGTCGAATTCGCCCGCCTGTACGCCGAGGACGAAGGCGTCCCACTTCTTACGGGTCGTGGTGACCACGTTCTCCGGGTCGCTCGTCTCCCTCAGGTGGACCAGGTCCCCGGGCCCGAAGGCGACCTCGATCCAGGGGCCGGTGCCTTGTGCGCCTTCGGGGGCGGCGCGGGTCCAGTCGAGGCCGGCGGAGGGGTCGGTCACAGTTCTCCTTGAGGGCGCGGATGTGTACGGACCAGGTGGCGGGCCGCCCGGCCGAGGTTGCTGTCTTCCGGTCCAACCTGGCTCCTGACAGGCCGAGTTGGATATCTTGGTACGTGTGACCGACAACGCGCACTTACTCGCCGGGATCGACACCACCCGCCCCCACACCGCCCGCATCTGGAACTACTGGACCGGCGGCAAGGACCACTACGAGGTCGACCGCGAGGCCGGTGATCAGATCCGCAGGCTTCATCCCGGCATCGGTGACTACGCCGTCGCGGACCGGTTGTTTCTCGGGCGGGCTGTCCGTCATCTGGCCGCCGAGGTGGGGATCCGGCAGTTCCTCGACATCGGGACCGGGCTGCCCAGCGCCGACAACACCCACGAAGTGGCCCAGCGCGCTGTTCCCGAGGCGCGGATTGTGTACGTCGACAACGACCCCCTCGTCCTCGCGCACGCCCGCGCCCTGCTCACCAGTACGCCCGAGGGCAGCACCGACTATCTCGACGCCGATCTGCGCGATGTGGACACGATCCTGGAGCGTGCCGCCGAGACGCTCGACCTCTCGCAGCCCGTCGCGCTGCTGCTCCTCGGCGTGGTGATCTTCATCGAGGACGACGAGGAGTCGTACGACATCGTCCGCCGCCTCATGGACCCGCTGCCCGCCGGCAGTCATCTCGTCCTCTCACACACCATCACCAGCCCGGCGATGCCCGATGTGGACGCCGCCGTCGCGTTCTGGAACGAGCACGGTACGCCCAGGCTCACCCAGCGCACCCCGCAGCAGCTCGCCCCGTACTTCGACGGGCTCGACATGCTGGAGCCCGGCCTGGTGTCGTGTTCGCGCTGGCGGCCGGAGACGAGCGGTGGCGAAGAGCCGGGCGAGGTCGCCATGTTCGGGGGCGTGGGACGCAAACCATAGGCGCGCGGGCCGAATAGGGACGGGAACGCGGTGCGGATGGGGGAGGGTTGAGGGCGTGCGAAAGGTCTGGATGGCGAGCGGGGTCGGGATCGGGCTCTGCCTGAGTTTTGTCGCGCTGCTCGTCGTCGGGACCTATTCCGCGGCCGCCGGGCTCATGGGTGGGGCGAAGGGCGGACGGGCGGTCGGACTGGCCAAGGGGGCCGTGCCCGCGCTGTATCAGCCGCTCGTGCAGAAGTGGGGGAACCTCTGCCCGGCCATCAATCCCGCGCTGCTCGCCGCCCAGCTCTACCAGGAGAGCGGCTGGAACCCGAAGGCGCAGAGCCAGGCCGCGGCTCAGGGCATCGCGCAGTTCATCCCCGGCACCTGGGCGGCGCACAGCGTTGACGGGGACAAGGACGGGGACCGCGACGTATGGGATCCGGCCGACGCGATTCCGTCCGCTGCCTCGTACGACTGCGAACTGGCCGGATATGTCAAAAAGGCGCCCGGCGACCAGACCGACAACATGCTCGCCGCGTACAACGCGGGCGCGTACGCCGTCATCAAGTACGGCGGTGTCCCGCCCTACCGCGAGACGCAGAACTATGTGAAGGTCATCCGCACCCTGGAGAAGAGCTTCGCCCGGCCGGTCGGCCGGGTCGAGCCGTCACGGCAGGCTGCCGGGGCCATCTATTTCGCTCAGCAGAAGCTCGGCACGAAGTATCTGTGGGGCGGCAACGGCACGCCTGAGCAGGGCGGACGCTTCGACTGCTCCGGGCTGACGCAGGCCGCGTACCGGACCGTGGACATCGAGCTGCCACGTGTCGCGAACGACCAGTACAACGCCGGGCCGCATCCCTCGCGCGACGAACTGCTGCCGGGCGATCTCGTCTTCTTCTCCGACGACCTCACCAACTCGCGGGCGATCCGGCACGTCGGGCTCTATGTGGGTGGCGGGTACATGATCAACGCTCCCTACACCGGGGCCGTCATCCGCTTCGACAAGATCGACACCCCGGACTACTTCGGGGCTACGAGAGTCACCAAGGATGGCGCGAAAGCGCTGCCGACGGGCCTCCCGGAAGCCTGACGCGCCGTCGGAGGTGGCCGGAACTCTCCCTTCGGCCAAGGCCCTGAACTGGGACGATGTGTCACTCTTCGATAACGTCATGGTGATCGTTCGGTGGAGAGTGGAACGTACATGGGGAATGGGCCGTTCCCTGGTCGGAGACAGCCGCACTGACCGTGCAGCAGACACCGCACTGACCACGGGGGTTGGTAGAGGCGGCGCACCCGGAAGGTGCGTCCCGCCAGGCACAAGGCAAGGGGCCGAGCAGATGGCTGGACTCGCATTGGGGTTCCCCCTGACGCAGTCAACGGGCGGGTCCGATCCCGATCTCAGCCTGCTCTACGACATCAACGGCCTGGCCAAGGACGCCCCGTCGTGGCTCGACCGCACCATGGAGTTCGTCGGCGAGTACGGAATCATGCTCGCGATGGTCCTGGTCGTCCTGTGGTGCTGGTGGAGCGTGCGCCGGCGCGGTACGACGGAGGACTCGGTCGCGGCGGTCGCCGGGCTGATCTGGGCGCCGCTCGCCGCCGGTATCGCGCTGCTGATCAACATCCCCATCCGCGGCTTCGTCGAGAGACCGAGGCCCTTCCGCGACCACCAGGGCATCGAGGTCCTGGTGGCCGGAAAGACCGACTACTCCTTCGTCAGCGACCACGCCACGATGGCGATGGCGATCGCGGCCGGGCTCTTCGTCGCGCACCGCAAGTTCGGACTGGCCGGGATCGGTCTCGCGCTCGCCGAAGGCTTCTGCCGGGTGTACATGGGCGTGCACTACCCGACCGACGTCATCGGCGGATTCGCGCTCGGCACGGCGGTGGCGCTGCTCCTCGCCCCGCTCGCGCTCGCGCTGCTGACACCGCTGCTGTCGGCGGTCGCCGGGTCGGGGCGCATCGCCTGGCTCGTACGGTCGAAGCGCCCGGTGCCCGGTCCGGCGGGCCGGCCCGAGACGCTCGGCATCCCGGAGCCGCGGACCGAGGGCACGGGCACCGGCGAGAACGACCTCGCAGCCTGAGCCTGGGCGGGCCTGAACCGGGCCCGAACTCTCGCCCGGACCCGGCCTACAGGGCTTGTGGGAAGTTGAAGACCCGGTCCGGGTCGTACTGCTTCTTCAGCCGCGTGAGCCGGTCCGCGGCAGGGCCGTAGTAGGCCTGGCGCCAGTTCGACAGCGTCGGATCGATGTAGTTCTGGTAGGCCGCCCCCGACGCGTAGCGGCGCATCGACGCGTGAGCATTTTTGAGCCAGGCCTGCTGGGCGGAGCCCGCCGTGCCGGGACGCCAGGCGCCGATGTACTGGGCCAGCACCCTGGAGCGCCGGTGGACGAACGACGTCGCCAGCGGGTCCACACGGTTGATCGCGCCGCCGAGCGCGGTCAGCGCGATGGAGCCGCCGCCACCGCCCTGGGACGGCGAGATCCGGGTGAACGCCTCGGCCGCCGATATCAGCGCGCGCAGCCCTGCCGGGGAGAGCTCGCGGTCGAAGAAGTCGGAGGCCGCGGCATACGTCTCGCGCTGCAGCGCGCCCTGCTTGCTACGGCCCGGGGTGGTGCCTGGCAGATGGCACTGGTCCCGGCTGAGCGTGGAGCAGTTGGCATAGCCGAGCATCGCGTCGAGGTAGCCGCGGCGGCGCACCGAGACCGAACGCGCCGGCGATCCCACCCGGTCGGCGAGGCGGTCGAGCGCGTTGCGCAGATCGCTCTCGCTGCCGAGTGAGAACGCGGCGACGGAGAGCGTGGGCGTGCCGCCCGGACCGGCGGCGAGATGCGCCGACGACCAGATCTCGTCGGGCTGCTCGGGACCCCACTTCTGCCAGGCGGCCAGCACGGCCGCTGCCTTCGACCACGGCCAGGTGAGATAGGCGGTGACGGCCGGTGGTGTGGGATGCGTACGGAAACGGAGCCGGGTCACGACACCGAAGTTGCCGTTGCCCGCGCCCCGCAGCGCCCAGAAGAGGTCCTTGTTCTGGGTGGCGCTCGCGGTCAGCACCTTGCCGTCCGCCGTGACGAGGGTGGCGGAGGTGAGACTGTCGCAGGTCAGACCGTACGCACGCGAGCTCACGCCATGCCCGCCGCCGAGGGTGAGACCGGACACGCCGACAGAGGGGCAGGAGCCCGCGGGGATGGTGCGGCCGCTCGCGCCGAGAGCGCTGTACACATCGATCAGCTTGGCGCCGGCGCCTATGGTGCCGTCCGCTCCGACCCGGTTCAGCGAGGACACATCGATGACGAGACGGCCGTTGCCCGAGGACCAACCGGCATAGGAATGGCCGCCGTTGCGGATGGAGACGGGGGTGCGGTGCGCCTTGGCGTACGCGAGGCACTCCTTGACGTCGTCCTCGCCGGCGACATACGCCACGGCCGCGGGCTTCAGCGAGTCGAACCGGGTGTTGTAGAGCTGGCGCGCGCTCGGGTACGCGGCGTCCCCGGGGCGTACGAGCTTCCCGTCGAGCCCGCGCGCGAGCGCGTTCCAGTCGGGTGCCGCGGCAGCCGATGTGGTCACCGGCCCGCTCCGCGAGGGGCTTCGGTTGGTTGTCGTGGTGGTTGCCGCGGTCGCTCCGGTGCCGTCCTTCTTGCCTGTGCAGGCGGCAGCGGTGAGAACTACAGCGGTGGTGAGCAGCGCGCGCCGGTCCATGGGGCCTCCTGGAGAACGAGACGGCTGTGAGGAGTGAGGGGTTCCGGGGCGGGTGATTTTCCTGCCCCGGGACGCGTCACCGCTCGGGCCCGGCGGCCGATGTCTGGAACTCGAAATGCAACGCGGCGTCCGTACGCGCCCGTTCTCTGGAACGACGGGCGGGGCCCATCCAGCCGCAGGTACAGCGCGCGAGGGCGAAGGAGCCGCGTTCGCTGGTGCTCGTGTGGTGGGGGGCGGAGGCGTCTTCGATGGCGTCCTGCTGATGCACCTCTCCACGGTACTTGGGCGGCGCCGGGCGCGGGGGCCCGCGTGACGACGGGCCCAGGCCGTCGTTATTCGGGGCGGGTGGGGCTCTCGTAGAAGCAGCGCTCCGGTGTTGGGGGTTGGCAGGCGATGGTGGTGCAGAAGCACAGGCGCAGGGGCGGGACTTTCGCCGTCGCAGCCGCCGTACTGGGGGCCGTGACGGCCAGCGGCTGCTCCGGCGGCGGTGGCGCCGTCGCCGACGACCGGCATGGCGGCGGGCATCCCGGCGACGTGCTCAAGGCCGCGGATGTGCTCGCCGGTGCCGGGAGCTCCAAGGCCCGTACGTCCATGGAGATGGCCACCGGCGGGACCCGGGTGACCATCCGCGGCGAAGGGGGCTACGACTTCGAGCGGCGGATGGGGCAGCTCACGGTCGTTCTGCCCAAGGACCCCACGGGCGCGGAAGAGCACCGTCCGGTGACCGAGCTGCTGACGCCCGGCGCGCTGTACATGAAGAACCGGGGCGCCGGCGTGCCCGCCGACAAGTGGGTACGGGTGGACACGACCACCCTGGAGGACGGGAACCTGGTCACGGGCGGCGCCACCGATCCGCTCGCCGCCGCCGAACTGCTGCGCAGCGCGCGGGGCGTGACGTACATCGGCGAGGAGAAGCTCGCCGGCCAGAAGGTCCGCCACTACCGCGGCACCACCGACATCGCCAGGGCCGCCCAGGTCGCCGAACCGCATGCCCGTGCCTCGCTGGCCGCCGCGGCGAAAGGGTTCGCCAAGGACACGGTGCCCTTCGACGCGTATCTCGACGACGAGGGCAGGCTGCGCAAGGTGCGCCACCGCTTCAGCTTCACCAATGCAGGCGGCACGGTCGCCGTCACCTCGACCACGCTGCTGTACGACTTCGGGACGCCGGTGTCCGTGCGTCTGCCCGACCAACGGGACATTTACGCCGGGAGGATCAGGGTCTAAATGGTCCGGACGTGCCATGCGCGGTGCGTGCATCACTCCCTACGCTAGGAAGTCGACACCGGCAGGAAGAGGTGAATGCGCGTGGCTCCGCCCAGTACTGCGACCGTCCAGGACCACGTGGCCCTCGCCGAGATCGAGCTGTGTGGCGAGTTGATCATCGCAGCGTCCGCCGCGGACGAGGAGAGGCTCAGCCCGGACCGTATCGACGAGGTGCTGAAAGTGGCGGCCGAGCGATCTGCCCCGACCCTGCAGCAGTGACCGGGGGCGCGGCCGGGACGCCGTCGCCGCGCCCCATCCCCTGAGCGGATCAGGATCAGGTACGGAGCAGCCGGGCGATCGCCTTCGTCGCTTCCTCGACCTTCGCGTCGATCTCCTCGCCGCCCTTCACCGCCGCGTCCGCGACGCAGTGCCGCAGATGCTCCTCGAGCAGCTGGAGTGCGAAGGACTGCAGGGCCTTGGTGGACGCCGAGACCTGGGTGAGTATGTCGATGCAGTAGACGTCCTCGTCGACCATCCTCTGCAAGCCGCGGATCTGGCCCTCGATACGGCGCAGGCGCTTGAGGTGTTCGTCCTTCTGCTTGTGGTAGCCGTGCACTCCGTGGTCGTGGTCCGTGACCGGGGGGCCGGCCGCCTCAGTGGTCGTCATCGCGTCCTCCCGTTGTCCAGCTGAGCTTGTCTGAAAACCATGGGCTACATACCCCTCGTGGGTATATCGTAACGAATCGTGCCGGATGGGGCGGGGGCCCGTGCTGATCACGCTGGTCCATGGGCGACACTGAGGAACGCCGGTTAGCCGTGGCCGGATGATGCGCCTAGCATCAGCCTGACCGAATCCAGAGCACCCGAGGACCCCACGTGCGATTTCGTCTGACCCCCAGGGAGACGAGCTTCTATGACATGTTTGCCGCATCCGCGGACAACATCGTCACGGGCTCCAAGCTCCTGATGGAACTGCTCGGAGCGGACGCCTCCGCCCGGGCCGAGATCGCGGAGCGGATGCGGGCGGCGGAGCATGCTGGTGACGACGCCACCCACGCCATCTTCCACCAGCTGAACTCCTCCTTCATCACGCCGTTCGACCGCGAGGACATCTACAAACTCGCTTCGTCGCTCGACGACATCATGGACTTCATGGAGGAAGCCGTCGACCTGGTCGTCCTCTACCAGGTCGAGGAGCTGCCCAAGGGTGTCGAGCAGCAGATCGAGGTTCTGGCGCGGGCGGCCGAGCTGACGGCGGAGGCCATGCCGCATCTGCGGACCATGGAGAACCTCACCGAGTACTGGATCGAGGTCAACCGCCTCGAGAACCAGGCCGACCAGATTCACCGCAAGCTCCTTGCGCATCTCTTCAACGGTAAGTACGAGGCCATCGAGGTCCTCAAGCTCAAGCAGATCGTGGACGTGCTGGAAGAGGCCGCCGACGCCTTCGAGCATGTCGCGAACACCGTGGAGACCATCGCGGTCAAGGAGTCCTGAACCACGTGGACACCTTTGCGCTGATCGTGACCATTGGTGTCGCGCTCGGATTCACCTACACCAACGGCTTCCACGACTCGGCGAACGCGATCGCGACGTCGGTCTCCACGCGCGCGCTGACGCCGCGCGCGGCACTGGCGATGGCCGCGGTCATGAACCTCGCCGGAGCCTTCCTCGGTCAGGGCGTCGCCAAGACCGTCAGCGAGGGCATCATCGAGACGCCCACGGGCTCGCAGGGCATGGGCATCCTCTTCGCGGCGCTGGTCGGCGCGATCGTGTGGAACCTGGTCACCTGGTACTTCGGTCTGCCGTCGTCCTCGTCCCATGCGCTCTTCGGCGGCATGGTGGGCGCGGCGCTCGCGGGCGGGACCGGGGTGATCTGGTCCGGCGTGCTCGACAAGATCGTCATCCCGATGTTCCTGTCGCCGGTCATCGGTCTGTTCATCGGCTATCTGGTGATGGTCGCGATCATGTGGATGTTCCGTAAGTCCAACCCGCACAAGGCCAAGCGCGGTTTCCGGATAGCGCAGACGGTCTCGGCGGCGGGCATGGCGCTCGGTCACGGTCTCCAGGACGCGCAGAAGACGATGGGCATCGTGGTGATGGCGCTGGTCATCGCCGGTGTGGAGGACCAGGGCGACGCGATTCCGGTCTGGGTCAAGATCGCCTGCGCGATGATGCTCTCGCTCGGGACGTACGCGGGCGGCTGGCGCATCATGCGGACGCTCGGCCGCAAGATCATCGAGCTGGACCCGCCGCAGGGCTTCGCCGCGGAGACGACGGGGGCGTCGATCATGTTCGGCTCGGCGTTCCTGTTCCACGCGCCGATCTCGACGACGCATGTGATCACCTCGGCGATCATGGGTGTCGGAGCGACGAAGCGGGTGAACGCGGTGCGCTGGGGCGTTGCGAAGAACATCGTGATGGGCTGGTTCATCACGATGCCGGCCGCGGCGTGTGTCGCTGCGCTGAGTTACGGGGTCGTCTACCTGATCTTCGGCTAGACCAGGCCGTCCGTAGGCGGGGCCTGACAAATGGGTGGGCCCGCCCCTCTGGGAGAGAGGGGCGGGCCCTTCGCCTTGCGGTGGCACCGCCATGCAGCACCGCAGGACGGCTATGGGGTCGGCCTAGCCGAAGCGACCGGAGATGTAGTCCTCGGTGGCCTGGACCGACGGGTTGGCGAAGATCCGCTCGGTCTCGTCTATCTCGATGAGCCTGCCGGGCTGCCCGACCGCCGACAGGTTGAAGAACGCCGTACGGTCCGAGACACGCGCCGCCTGCTGCATGTTGTGCGTCACGATGACGATCGTGAAGCGCTCCTTCAGCTCACCGATCAGGTCCTCGATCGCCAGCGTGGAGATCGGGTCCAGCGCCGAGCACGGCTCGTCCATCAGCAGCACATCCGGCTCGACCGCGATCGCGCGGGCGATGCACAGGCGCTGCTGCTGGCCGCCGGAGAGGCCGGAACCGGGCTTGTTCAGCCGGTCCTTGACCTCGTTCCAGAGGTTCGCGCCCTTGAGGGACTTCTCGACGACGTCCGCCAGCGCGTTCTTCTTGTACGAGCCGTTCAGCCGCAGCCCCGCCGCGACATTGTCGAAGATCGACATCGTCGGGAAGGGGTTCGGACGCTGGAAGACCATGCCGACCGTGCGGCGCACGGCGACCGGGTCGACGTTCGAGGCGTAGAGGTTCTCGTCGTCCAGCAGCACCTTGCCCTCGACGCGGCCCCCGGGGGTGACCTCGTGCATCCGGTTCAGGGTGCGCAGGAACGTGGACTTGCCGCAGCCGGACGGGCCGATGAAGGCCGTCACGGAGCGGGGCTCCACGGTCATCGAGATGTCCTCGATCGCCTTGTGGGAGCCGTAGAAGGCGCTGAGGCCGCTGACGTCGATTCGCTTGGCCATCTGAATCACTGCTTCTTTCGTAGCCGCGGTCAGCGGCCGGTCTTCGGGGCCTTCCAGCGGGCGATGCCGCGGGCCACCAGGTTGAGGATCATGACGAAGGCGATCAGGACCAGGGCTGCGGCCCAGGCGCGGTCGTAGGACGCCGCGCTGCCGACCCGGTACTGCTCCCAGATGTAGAAGGGGAGCGAGGACTGGGCGCCTTCGAAGGGGTTGGTGTTGATCAGCTGGCTGCCGAAGACCAGCAGCATGATCGGCGCGGTCTCACCGGCGATACGCGCGATCGCGAGCATCACTCCGGTGGTGATACCGCCGAGGGCGGTCGGAATAACCACCTTCAGGATCGTGCGGTACTTCGGCACACCGAGGGCCAGCGAGGCTTCGCGCAGCTCGTTCGGGACGAGCTTGAGCATCTCCTCGGTGGAGCGGACGACGACCGGGATCATCAGGATCGCCAGCGCCAGCGCGCCCATCAGGCCGGAGGGCTGCAGCTCGAGAATGAGCATGATCGAGAGGATGAACAGGCCCGCGACGATCGACGGGATGCCCGTCATGACGTCGACGAAGAAGGTGACGGCCTTGGCGAGCGCGCCCTTGCCGTACTCCACCAGGTAGACCGCGGTCAGCAGGCCGATCGGTACGGAGACGAGGGTGGCGAGGCCGACCTGCTCCAGGGTGCCGATGATGGCGTGGTAGACGCCGCCGCCCGTCTCGAAGCCGGGGACGCCGGCCATGGAGTGGCTGAGGAAGTAGCCGTTGAGCACCTTCGTACCGCGGCTGATGGTTACCCAGATCAGCGAGAACAGCGGGATCACGGCGAGGATGAAGCACACCCAGACGATGCTGGTGGCGAGGCGGTCCTTGGCCTGGCGCTTGTTCTCGACGATCGAGCTCGCGACGTACGAGATGACCAGGAAGAAGAGTGCCGAGATCAGACCCCACTGAATGCGGCTCTCCCAGCCGGCCGCGATGCCGATGCCGACACCGAGGGCGATGGAGACGATCGCGAATCCGAACGGGGCCCAGCGGGGGAGGGACCGGCCTTGGAGGCCGCCCTTCGGAGGAACGGGGGCCGGGGTCGGCCTGTCCTGTATGGCTGTCTGGCTCATGCGTTGGCCCCCGAGTACTCCTTGCGGCGAGCGATGATCAGCCGGGCCGCGCCGTTGACCAGCAGGGTGAGGACGAAGAGGACCAGGCCGGAGGCGATCAGGGCGTCGCGCCCGAGCTCATTGGCCTCGTCGAACTTCGCGGCGATGTTCTGGGCGAAGGTCCCGCCGCCCGGGTTGAGGAGATGCCCGGAGATCAGGAAGCTCGGGGAGAGGACCGTGGCGACGGCCATCGTCTCGCCGAGCGCGCGGCCGAGGCCCAGCATCGAGGCGGAGATCACGCCGGAGCGGCCGAAGGGCAGCACCGAGAGGCGGATGACCTCCCAGCGGGTGGCGCCCAGGGCGAGTGCGGCTTCTTCGTTCATCCGCGGGACCTGGAGGAAGACTTCGCGGCTGACGCTGGTCACGATCGGCAGGATCATGATCGCCAGCAGCACGCCGACGGTGAACAGCGAGCGGGCGACGCCGACTTCGGTCTTCTCGAAGACGTACGTCCAGCCGAAGAACTCGTCCAGCCAGAGGTTGAGGCCCTCCATGTACGGGACGAGGAAGAGCGCGCCCCAGATGCCGTAGATGATCGACGGCACGGCGGCCAGCAGATCGACTACGTAGGCGATGGGGGCGGCAAGTTTGCGCGGCGCGTAGTGCGAGATGAACAGCGCGATGCCGACGGCGATCGGGACGGCGATCACCATGGCGATGATCGAGCTGACCACGGTGCCGAAGAGGAGGACCGCGATGCCGAAGACCGGCGGGTTGCCCGCCGGGTTCCAGTCGAAGGTGGTGAGGAAGTTGCCCTCGTCCTTCGAGATGGCGATCGCGGCGCGGTAGGTGAGGAACACGGCGATCGACGCCATGATCACCAGGAGCAGAATGCCCGACCCGCGGGACAGGCCGAGAAAGACCTTGTCGCCTGCGCGGCCGGTGGATGTGCTCTTCCTGGCGACCGGCGGAGCCGGGGGAGGGGAAGCTATGGGTGTGGTGGAAGCCATGATCTTTCCGGTCTGTGGTGGGGGAGCGGCAGGACTCCCCTGGCGGCGGTGCACCGGATGGGTTGGCCGACGGGGGCACAGTGGCCCCCGCCGGCCTTGTTCGTTACTTCAGGCCCGTGACGGTCTCGCGGACCTTCGCGTTGATCTCGGCCGGGATCGGGGCGTAACCGGCCGCGGAGAGAACCTTCTGGCCCTCGTCGCCGGCGGTGTAGGTCAGGAAGGACTTGACCGTGCCCAGGGTGTCGGCCTTGTTGCCGTTGTCGCAGACGATCTCGTAGGTCACCAGGACGATCGGGTAGGCGCCGTCGGCCTTGGTGGTGTAGTCGAGACCGAGAGCCAGGTCCTTGCCGGTGCCCTTGATCTTGGCGGCGGCGATGGCCTTGGAGGCGTTCTCGGGAGTGGCCTCGACCGGGGCGGCAGCACCGGTGGCGATGTTCACCGTCGGGATCTGCTGCGAGGCCGCGTAGGAGAGCTCGAAGTAACCGATCGCGCCCTCGGCCTGCTTGACCTGCGCGGCGACACCGGCCGAGCCGGACGCGGCCTGGCCACCCGGGGCCGGCCACTTCTTCTCGGGCTCGTAGGGCCAGTCGGCCTTGGCCGTGGCGGCCAGGTACTTGCCGAGGTTCTGCGTGGTGCCGGAGTCCTCGGAGCGGTGGAAGGCCTGGATGGCCTTGTCCGGGAGCTTGGCGCCGGCGTTCAGCTTGGCGATCGCCGGGTCGTTCCAGTTCTTGATCTTGCCGTTGAAGATCTTGGCGATCGTGGAGGCGTCCAGGTTCAGCTTCTCCACGCCCGGCACGTTGTAGCCGATGGCGATCGGGCCGCCGACCATGGGCAGGTTGATGCCCTGGCCGCCCTTGCAGACCTTCTTCGATTCGGCGACCTCTTCGGGCTTGAGCGCCGAGTCGGAACCGGCGAAGCCGACGGTGCCCTGGTTGAAGGCGATGATGCCCTCACCGGACGAGGAGGCCTTGTAGTTGATCTCCACGCCGTTGCAGGCGGCCATGTAGTTCTTGACCCACACGTCCATGGCGTTCTTCTGCGCGCTGGAGCCGGAGGCAAGGAGCTTGCCCTTCGCACCGTCGCACTTGATGTTCGACGCGGCGTTGGTCTTCTCGCCGGTGCCGCCGGTGCCGCCGGCGTTGTCGTCCGAACCACACGCCGTGAGGACCAGGGCGCCGGTCACGGCGAGGGCACCGAGCGCGGTGGCGCGAAGCCCGTTCTTGCGCTGAAGCTTCACTTCGGGTGTTCCTTCCAGGAGCCGCCGGGGCGCGGCACGTTTCGGGGGTGGGGGCACCGGCACTGTGCCGGTCACCGTCTACGGCCGAAATTAGGCAGATCAGATGAAGCCACCAACGGGAGAGGGTGAACGGCAGGTGAACCGTGTCGGGCAGCTGAGTGCCCGACGTGACCTGGTCCACTGCCCCTCACGCCGAGTGCAGGGCCTCTAGCAGGGCGTCGACCAGAATGCGGTCGCGCGGCTGGGTCAGGCGGTTGCGGGCCGCCGCGGGCGGCAGCCAGAGGATGCGGTCCACCTCCTCGCTCGGGGCGAAGGACCCCGTTGTCGCCTCGGCCGCCCAGTAGCTGACCTGCTTGGGCCGTCCGTTGGCAACGTAACGCGCGGTGGGGAGCCGGGCACCTGGTACACAGTGGTGGCCGGTCTCTTCGAGCACCTCGCGCATCGCTCCGGCAAGCGGGTCCTCAGCGCGCTTCAGCTTGCCTTTGGGGTGCGACCAGTCGTCGTACTTGGGCCGGTGTACGAGGCAGATCTCGATGCCCTCGTCCCCGTACGGGGAACGCCGCCAGAGCACACAGCCCGCGGCCAGCACGGTGTCGTCCCTCATCGGGGCGCCCCCCTCATGGGGCCGTCACCGCCGTCGCCCGCTGCCACACCTGCTGGAAGGCGAACCGGGCGGCCTCCACCTCGTGGCGCTGGTCGGCGTGCAGCACTCCCAGGGCGTATGCGGTGGCCGGGGCGATACGAGGCGTACGGGCCGCGGTCGCGGCGGCAGCGGCGGCCTCGGCGGCGTCGCGGTGCCGGTCGAGGACCAGGCCCGCGTGGCCGAGCACCGGGTCTCCGTCGGGGTGCAGCACCTCCTGGGCGTACCGGTGCAGTCGCAGCAGCAGCCGCACCTGGTGCCAGGGGGAGTCCTGGGCCTCTTCGGCCGGTGCGGTGGCCAGGCCGTGGACGAGGGCCTCCGCGTTGTACGGGTGCGCGGCCCGGCCCAGCGGCAGGGCGGCCACGGCGTCGAGCAGTCGCCGCTCGGCGAGCTCGGCGGGCCGTGCCAGGGCCTCGGCGGCCGGGACGGTGGCCATCGGGCCGAGCGGCAGTTCGGAGGCGAGTACGGCGACGGAGTCGGCGACCGCGTGGAAGCGGGAGGAGCCGAGCGCCTGGAGCGCGGCGGAGTGGGCGCGGGTCCTGGCCAGCGTCAACTGCCGCTCCAGCAGGGCCCCGGCCCGCGCGGCGCCCACGGTCAGGCCTGCGGCGCGCGGGGTCTGTGCGGTCTGTGGGGCACCCGGGGCATCGTTGTCGAGTACGCGAAGCTCCCCCCTCGCCGGCGGCAGCGGACTCGAACCCGACAGCCGTGACAGGGCCTCCAGCAGCCGCGCGAGCCGCGAGGTGCAGGCGTGCTCCTGGGCCAGCGTCGCCGACAGCCACGACAGTTCGGTGCGCAGGTCGTCCGCCCAGGCGGCGTCGAGCAGTGACCGGAAGGTGTGCAGCGTCCCGCTGATGCGGCGGGCCGCCAGGCGCAGCGCGGCCGCGGCCTCGGCCACGCCCGCGGTGTCCGCGCCGCTCTCGCTGTGCATCCGCAGACTGCGCAGGAAGTCGCCCGCCTGCGCATGGAGGTACCCGGCCAGGGCGTCGCCCGCCATGACGGGGGCGGATACAGCGGCCGGGACGACGTCCGCGTCGTGCCGGGAAATATCAGGGCTGTGCACGCCGGCGCCTCCGGGCGTCTATGAGCATCTCCTGTACGTTCCGCAGCGGCTGGCCTTCCGCGTCCGTCGCATGCCGGGTCCAGGCGCCGTCCGGGCCGAGGTGCCAGGAGGACGTGGTGTCGGACATACCGGTCTCGAGAAGACGGGTGAGGGCCGCGCGGTGGGCCGGGTCGGTGACCCGTACCAGTGCCTCGATACGTCGGTCGAGGTTGCGGTGCATCATGTCGGCGCTGCCGAACCACACTTCGGGCTCGCCGCCGTTGCCGAAGGCGAAGATCCGGGAGTGCTCCAGGAAGCGGCCGAGGATCGAGCGCACCCGGATGTTCTCCGAGAGGCCGGCGACTCCGGGGCGTATCGCACAGATGCCGCGGACCCAGATGTCGACCGGCACGCCGGCCATCGCCGCCCGGTAGCAGGCGTCGATGATCGCCTCGTCCACCATCGAGTTGACCTTGAAGCGTACGTAGGCGGGGCGGCCGGCGCGGTGGTGCGTGACTTCCTTGTTTATGCGGGCGATGAGGCCGTCGCGCAGGGACTTGGGGGCGACGAGCAGCCGGCGGTAGGTCTCGCGGCGGGAGTAACCGGACAGCCGGTTGAAGAGGTCCGAGAGGTCGGCGCCGACCTGCGGGTCCGCGGTGAGCAGCCCCAGGTCCTCGTAGAGCCTTGCGGTCTTGGGGTGGTAGTTGCCGGTGCCGACGTGGGAGTAGCGGCGCAGCGTGTCGCCCTCCTGGCGGACCACGAGCGACAGCTTGCAGTGGGTCTTCAGTCCGACGAGTCCGTAGACGACATGGCAGCCGGCTTCTTCCAGTTTGCGTGCCCACTTGATGTTGGCCTGCTCGTCGAAGCGGGCCTTGATCTCGACCAGTACGAGGACCTGCTTGCCGGACTCGGCGGCGTCGATCAGGGCGTCGACTATCGGGGATTCGCCGCTGGTGCGGTACAGCGTCTGCTTGATGGTCAGCACGTCCGAGTCGGCCGCGGCCTGCTCCAGGAAGGCCTGGACGGACGTCGAGAACGAGTCGTACGGGTGGTGCAGCAGTACGTCGCGCTCACGCAGCGCTATGAAGATGTCGGGCGCGGACGCGGACTCGACCTCGGCGAGGTCCCGGTGGGTGCCCGCGATGAACTTCGGGAACTTCAGCTCGGGCCGGTCGAGGGCCGCGATACCGAAGAGGCTCGTCAGATCGAGCGGTCCGGGCAGTGGATAGACCTCGGCGTCGGAGATCTTCAGCTCACGGACCAGCAGGTCCAGGACGTACGGGTCGATGGACTCCTCGACCTCGAGGCGCACAGGCGGGCCGAAGCGGCGCCGCATGAGCTCCTTCTCCAGAGCCTGGAGCAGATTCTCGGCGTCGTCCTCCTCGACCTCCAGGTCCTCGTTCCTGGTCACCCGGAACATGTGGTGGGCGAGCACCTCCATGCCGGGGAACAGCTCTTCCAGATGCGCGGCGATGACGTCCTCCAGAGGGACGTACCGCTGCGGGGAGGCCTCCAGGAAGCGCGACAGCAGGGGCGGCACCTTGACCCGGGCGAAGTGCCGGTGGCCGCTGACGGGGTTGCGCACGATGACCGCGAGGTTCAGCGAGAGCCCCGAGATGTAGGGGAAGGGGTGCGCGGGGTCGACGGCCAGGGGGGTGAGGACCGGGAAGATCTGCTGCCTGAAGAGCGTGAAGAGGCGCGCCTGCTCCTTCTCGGTGAGATCCGGCCAGCGGATGAGGTGGATCGACTCCTCGGCGAGCGCCGGGGCGACGTCCTGCTGGTAGCAGGCGGCGTGGCGGGCCATGAGCTCGCGGGAGCGGGTCCAGATCAGGTCGAGGACCTCGCGGGGCTGCAGGCCGGACGCGGAGCGGGTGGCGACACCCGTCGCGATGCGGCGCTTCAGGCCTGCCACCCGGACCATGAAGAACTCGTCCAGGTTGGAGGCGAAGATCGCGAGGAAGTTGGCCCGCTCCAGCAGGGGCGTCGCCGGGTCCTCGGCGAGTTCGAGTACACGCTCGTTGAAGGCGAGCCAGCTGCGCTCACGATCCAGGAACCGCCCCTGGGGCAGTTCGGCGCCTTCGCCGTCGTGATCTTCCTCGTACGCGTCGAGGTCGGCGTCGATGTCGGGTTCCAGCTCGGACACCGTGGCCGCGACGGTGTGCGGGCGGTGCGCGGCTATGGAACCGACGGACGGCTGGGGGTGCTGGACCGGTACCTCGGCGGGCTGCTGACTCATGAACCCATTCTTCCGCGTGGAAGGCAGGATGGGCGCGTCGGAGAGGGCCGAGGTGGGGGGAATATTCCCGTTTGGGAAGTCGGGCACAGCGGGCTGCATTGAGTGAGGGTCGCAAGGTCTTCTGAATGCCCGGTAACGACGACATGACGTGCGGGATAGCGGGGCAGGGCTCCCGAGGGGGTCGGCACCCCCAGGAGCCCTCCGCAGATGGATACGAACCCGGGCCCGGTCCGTGGGGTCAGCCGTGGCGTCGGCGCAGCACCTGGAAGGCAGCGAACGTCACGCCCGCGGTGAGGGCGAGGACGATACCGGTCTCGACGATCTGGAGCGGCCAGAAGTGCGAGCCGGGGTGGAAGACGGCGTAGCTGCCGCTCATGCCCTCCTTCGACTGGCACTGTGCCAGAGCCTGGCCGTACTGGTCCCAGCACCGGGTCTCCGCGATGCGCTGCCCAGAGGTGCTCAGCACGCCGTTCTCCAGCTGCCAGACGCCGTTGGTCAGCTCGGAGGCGGAGCCGGTGGTGGTCCGGTCTGTGACCGGCCACAGTTCTTCGCGGTACCGGTCGCCGAGGACGGCCAGGAAGACGGTGGCGAGGAAGGCGAGGCCGGCCGCGGGCAGGGCCCGGCGGAGCAACAGGCCTGCGAGCGCGCCGATGGCAAGGCCGCAGAGCGTGTACGCGATGCCTGCGGGCCCGAGCGCACGGAACACGTCGTCGTAGTACCACTCGTCGACCAGCGCTTCCGTGCCGGAGCTGCGCGCCCAGCGGTACAGGAGTGAGAGCAGCGAGATGCTCGTGGTGATCAGCACTGCGGGGAGCAGGAGTTTCGCGGCCAGCCAGCGGGTCGGCGTGACTGACTGGGTCCAGGCCAGGGCGGCCGTGCCACGCTCCAGCTCGCGGCCTATCAGTAGAGCGCCCGCGTATACGGCCACGGCGAACGGCAGCCAGGCGATCAGCGTGGCCGCCGTGCTCATGCTGCCGCCGTATTCGGCGGCGGCGGAGGTGGTGGTGGAATCGAGGCACGGACGCAGGCCGCTGTCGGGGGATCCGCAGGAGAGGGACCGTACGGCCTCCGGGCCTGCGGCGTGCAGCCACACGAGGGCGGCGGCGCCGGTGGCGAGGAAGGTGAGGGCGACCAGCAGCGCGCCGCGGTGCAGCCGCAGCACCGCCCAGGGCAGGCCGTGGAGACCACGGGAGGCAGGGGCCGCCGGGGCCGGGGAGGCCGCCGGGACCGCGGGGGTGGCGGGGGCGCTCATGCCGCTGCCACCTCCGCGGTCGGGGTGAGCAGTGCCGGGGCGCCGGGGCTGCGGAGATGGGCCATGAGCAGTTCCTCCAGGGAGGGCCGGTCCGTCTGCCAGACGTCGCTGACCGCGCCGGACCCCCGTACCAGCGCGGTCAGCTGACGTCCCGTCGTCCGTGATTCGACGACGATGTGCGGGTCCAGGTCGGCGACCGGCCCCGTGATCAGGGTGTGTGCGATGAGCAGGTCCTCGGTCTCGCCGGCGAGGCGGACACGGCCGCCATCGAGGAGGAGGACGTAGTCGCAGGTGGTCTCCAGCTCGGTGAGGATGTGCGAGGAGATCACGACGGTGGTGCCGTGCTCGGCGGCCTCGGCCATCAGCGTGCCCATCAGGCGGTGGCGGGCGAGCGGGTCGAGGTCGGCCATTGGTTCGTCCAGCAGCATCAGCTCGGCACGCTTGCCGAGGGCGAGCGCGAGGGCAACGCGGGTGCGCTGGCCGCCGGAGAGCGAGCGGACGCGGGCGCCCGGGTCCAGCTCGCCGTCGGCGACGACGCGTTCGGCGACAGAGGCGTCCCAGCGGCCCGGGTTGAGCTCGCGGCCCAGGCGCAGGGTGTCCCCGACGGTGAGCTGCGGGTGGAGGGGCTTGGTCTGGGCGACGTAGGCGAATTTCTCGCGTACGGAGGCGGGGTCGGCGCCGAGGATACGCAGGGCGCCTTCGCTCGGGCGCTGCAGCCCGGCGGCGAGCGCGAGGAGGGTGGACTTGCCGGCGCCGTTGGGGCCGACGAGTGCGCAGACCCGTCCGGTGGGCACCCGGAACGAGCAGTCGCGCAGGGCCGGGCTGCGTCGCCTTCCGTAACGCCGGCCAAGGCCCCTTGCCTCGATGGCTGCGGCTGTCATGCGTGGTCCCCCTTGTCCTGCTCTTCCATGACGGATGTGAAGAGCGCAGTGATGTCGTCCTTCTCCAGACCGGCGTCGCGGGCCCGGGTCACCCAGTCGGTGAGGTTGGCGCGCAGGGCCGCGTGGTCGGCCTGGGTGCCGCCGCCGAGCGTGCGGGTGACGAAGGTGCCGAGGCCGCGCCGTGCTTCGACGAGGCCGTCGCGTTCCAGTTCGCGATAGGCCTTGAGCACGGTGTTCGGGTTGATCGCGGTTGCTTCGACGACCTCGCGGGCCGTGGGCAGCCGGTCGCCCGGTTCCAGCAGGCCGAGGCGCAGGGCCTGTTTGGTCTGCTGGACGATCTGGAGGTAGGTGGCGACGCCGCTGCGCCGGTCGATACGGAACTCGACCATGCTGGATGCACCACCCTTTCACTAATTGAGTAGTGGAAGAGTGATGCAAGAGAGGGGCCGGTGTCAACCCCCACCGGCCCCTTGCCAGTTCGTGTGCTCAGGACTCCGTGCGGTACATGAGATCCACTTCGTGCGTCGTGAAGCCGAGGCGCTCGTACACACTCAGTGCCGCCGTGTTGTCCGCGTCGACGTAGAGCATCGCGGTCGGCAAGCCCTGCGCGGCGAGATACCGCAGCCCGATGGCGGTGAGGGCCTTGCCGAGTCCGCCGCCCTGGGCGTCGGGACGGATGCCGACCACGTACACCTCGCCGAGGTGCTCGGCGGCGTGCACCTTCGTCCAGTGGAAGCCGATCAGCTCCCCGCCGCGCTCGGCCAGGAAGAAGCCCTTGGGGTCGAACCAGGGCTCGGCCTTGCGGTCGTCGAGATCCCGCTGGGTGAGCGAGCCCTGCTCGGGGTGGTGGGCGAAGGCCGCGGCGTTCACGGCGAGCCAGGCGGTGTCGTCCTGGCCGGGCACGAAGGTGCGTACGGTCACGCCGGCCGGGAAGACCGGCTCGGGAATGTCCAGCGGGCTCAACGGGCGCCGCAGCTGGCGCAGTTCGCGGAACAGGGTCAGCCCGAGCACCTGCGCGAGATGCCGCGCGGCGGACTTCCCGCCGTGCGCCCACACCCGCAGCCGCTTGCCGGAGGCACCCAGCAACGCGCTGCCCAGCGCCCGCCCGTGGCCGCGTCCCCGGTGCCCGGGATGGACGACCAGCTCGGCGGCCGGGGCTTCGACGGGGTCGGTGTCCTCCAGCTGCGCGTATCCGACCAGCCGGCCCTCGACGGTGAGCAGCAGATGCCGCACGCCCTCCCGCTTCCCGCCGCGCAGCTGCAGCCGGCCCTGCTCGGAGACGGCCTGCATCCCATCGGCGCGGGCGGCCTCGGCGAGCATGCCGAGCACGGCTTCGGCCTGCTCGGGGCTCAGCTCGTCCACGGTCTGGATCTGCCGCCCGGGCTCCGGAAACACTGCGTCAGTGGTCATGGGACGAGCGTACGGCGGGAGGTGGCGGCCGCGGGATCTGCGGGGTTCGGCATTTCGACCCGCGGTGCGAAGATCATCCCGTTGTGGCGCGAAAGCAATCTGGTCGTAACCCGTACCCCCCTGTCGCGCTACGCGCGTTGACTCTAGGCTGCCGCTCGCATTCCCTTACGCCACGCTGAAACTGACAAGGGGACAGATGTCAGCGACACCGCACAAGACCCGCCGCCGCATACTCGCCGCACTCGCCGGGCTGACCACCGTCGGCGCGCTGGTCGCCGCGATGCCCGCAGGCGCCCAGGAGAGCGGACACGGCCACGGACACGGCCATGGTTTCGGCCGCACCGTCGACGTACAGATGCTGTCCTTCAACGACTTGCACGGAAACCTGGAGCCGCCCGCCGGCTCGGCCGGGCGGGTCACCCACACCAATGCGGACGGCACCACCAAGACCATCGACGCGGGCGGTGCCGAGTACCTCGCCACGCATCTGCGCGAGGCCCGCAAGGACCACAAGTACTCGGTCACCGCCGCCGCGGGCGACATGATCGGCGCCTCGCCGCTGCTCTCGGGGCTCTTCCACGACGAGCCGACCATCGAGGCGCTCAACAAGCTGAAGCTCGACGTCACCTCGGTCGGCAACCACGAGTTCGACGAGGGCGCCGTGGAGCTCGCCCGGATGCAGAATGGCGGCTGTCACAAGACCGACGGCTGCTACGAGAAGGGCACGACGTTCCAGGGCGCGGACTTCCCGTATCTCGCCGCCAACGTGACCAAGGAGAAGACCGGCAAGCCGCTGCTCGACCCCTACTTCATCTGGAAGAAGAACGGGGTCAAGATCGGCTTTATCGGCGTGACCCTGGAGGGCACGCCGGACATCGTCACCGCAGCGGGCGTGAAGGGCCTGAAGTTCGGCGACGAGGTCGAGACGATCAACAAGTACACCAAGGTGCTGGAGCGCAAGGGCGTCAAGTCGATCGTCGCCCTGATCCACGAGGGCGGCCTGCCCGCCTCCAGCTCGTACAACTACAACTGCGACAGCCCCGGCCCCGGCGACGGCGTCTCGGGCCCGATCGTCGAGATCGCCAAGAAGATCAGCCCGCAGGTCGACGCCCTGGTGACCGGTCACACGCACCAGGCGTACGCGTGCACCATCCCGGACCCGTCCGGCAGGCCGCGTACGGTCACTTCGGCGGCCTCGTTCGGCAAGCTGTACACGGACACGACGCTCACCTACGACCGTCGGACGAACGACATCGTCCGTACGGCCGTGGCCTCGGCGAACCATGTCGTCACCCGTGACGTGCCCAAGGCCGAGGACATGACCCAGCTGATCCAGCGGTGGAACACGCTGGCCGCGCCGATCGCGAGCCGCCCCGTCGGCTATATCTCCGCCGACATCGAGAACCCCTTCGACGCGGCCGAGAAGCCCCTGGGCGATCTGATCGCGGACGCCCAGCAGGAGGGCCTCGCCCCCGCGGACAAGGGCGGCGCGCAGCTCGCCATCATGAACCCGGGCGGCATCCGCGCGGGACTGGTCCACAAGGCGTCCGGCAGTGAGGGCGACGGTGTGGTGACCTACGGCGAGGCGTTCACCGTGCAGCCGTTCACCAACATGATGAACGTCGTCGACCTGACCGGCGCCCAGCTGATCACCACGCTCAAGCAGCAGGTCAGCGGAGCGAATCAGGCCTCCCCGAAGATCCTCCAGGTGTCGAAGGGCTTCACGTACACCCTGGATCTGACCAAGACCGGCGCGGACCGGATCGTGGACTCCTCGGTGAAGCTGAACGGCGAGGCGATCGACCCGGCGAAGACCTACCGGGTCGCGATGAACGAGTTCCTGGCGGGCGGCGGTGACGGCTTCCCGGTGCTCAAGGAGCACAAGAACAAGCTCGTCGGCGCCTCCGACCTGGAGATCCTCAACGCCTATCTGGCCGCGCACTCCAGCGCGAGCGCGCCGCTGGCGCCGCCGGTGACGGGCCGGATCGCCGTCGTGAAGTAGCAGTACTCGGCGGGACGGTGGGGCGGCGGGCCACGGGGCTGCCGCCCCACCGGCATTTCCGGACGAGGCCTGATCACGAGGCCTGATTCAGCCGTTTGTTACTGGCCAGTCCTGAGTCTGGTGCTTCTTGACGTGACCCCGCCATAATCCCGGACCATGGACCGACGGAGCTTTCTCGCGGGCGCGGCAGCCGTCTCCGCCACCGCACTCATCGGCGCACCCCCCGCATTCGCCGCACCCCGCCGCACCCTGTCCACGCAGGACTGGATGGCGGGCTCCGCGGACAGCACCGCCCTCGCGCGGCTGACGATCCCCGGCACCCACGACTCGGGCGCGCGCTTCGGCGGGCTCTGGTCTCAGTGCCAGAACACCACCATCGCCGACCAGTTGAACAGCGGCATCCGCTTCCTGGACGTGCGCTGCCGGGTCACCGGGGACTCGTTCGCCATCCACCACGGGGCGTCCTACCAGAACCTGATGTTCGGCGACGTGCTCATCGCCTGCCGGGACTTCCTGAACGCCCACCCCTCCGAAACCGTCCTCATGCGCGTCAAGCAGGAGTACTCGGAGGACAGCGACGCGACCTTCCGCCGCGTCTTCGACACCTACCTCGACGCCAAGGGCTGGCGACCGCTGTTCCGCATCGGCGACGGGCTGCCGTCGCTGGGCGAGGCCCGCGGCAAGGTCGTTCTCATCGCCGACAACGGCGGGCTGCCCGGCGTCAAATTGTGGGACAGCGCGGTGTTCGACATCCAGGACGACTGGAACGCAGCGCCGAACGCCAAGTACCCCAAGATCGAGGCGCACTTCCGCAAGGCGGCCCAGCAGCCCGGAAAGCTGTTCATCAACTTCGTCAGCACCTCCGCCTACCTGCCGCCGCGCTGGAACTCCGACAACCTCAACCCGAGGGTCCACACCTTCATCAACGGCTCCGAGGCGAGCGGCTGGAAGGGACTCGGCATCGTGCCGCTGGACTTCCCCAACACCCGCTCGGGACTTGTCGATTCACTGCTCAGGCACAACTAGGGGGCGTCAGGGCTAGCCGGGCGGTGGCGTTGCCGCGCCCGGCAGCCGGATCACCGCGCGCGTGCCGCCGCCCGCCGCCGGGCCCAGCGAGATCTCGCCGCCCGACTGCTGCACCGTGCGGGCCACGATCGAAAGCCCGAGCCCCGAGCCCGGCAGCGCGCGCGCCGACGGGGAGCGCCAGAACCGCTCGAAGACATGCGGGAGTTCGTCCGCCGGGATTCCGGGACCGTGGTCCCGCACGGTGAGCTCGCCCTGACGCAGGCCCACCTCGACCGTCCCGCCCGTCGGCGAGAACTTCACCGCGTTGTCCATGACATTGACCAGCGCCCGCTCCAGCGCGGCAGGCTCCGCCCGTACGTACCAGGGCTCCAGCTCCGCCTCGAAGCGGAGCTCAGGTCCGCGCAGCCGGGCACGCTCCAGCGCGGCCTCCGCGATCTCGTGCAGGCCGACCACCTTCAGCGGCCCCCGGTCCACGGCATCGGGACGCGACAGCTCCTGCAAGTCACCGATGAGCGCCGCTAGTTCGGTCATCTGTGCCTTGACCGAGGCCATCAGCGCGGCCCGGTCGGCCGGCGGGATCGCCCGGCCCGTCTCGTCGCTGCGCGCCAGCAGCTCGATATTCGTACGCAGCGAGGTCAGCGGCGTACGCAGCTCGTGCCCGGCGTCTGCGATCAGTTGCGCCTGCCGGTCGCGGGAGCTCGCGAGCGCGGCGGTCATCGAGTTGAAGGAGCGGGAGAGCCGGGCGATCTCGTCCTCGCCCTCGACGGGGATGCGCACGGTCAGATCCTCGGTACGGGCGACATGCTCGACGGCTCCGGTGAGCCGGTCGACGGGCTTGAGGCCGGTCCGGGCGACCCAGAGACCGGCGACGCCCGCGCCCACGACGCCGATGCCCGACACGATGAGCAGCAGGAGGGCCAGGTCGTTGAGGGTGCCTTCGGTCTCCTTGAGCGGGTACCCGATCACCATGGCTGTGTCCGAGACGATCCCGCCGCCCGGACCCTGGGCGATGGCTGCGAAGGCAAGCACGCGGATGTCTTTGCCGTTGGTGTCCGTGCCGTTGCGGAACGTCCAGACGGTGGGGTCCGCGTGCCGCGCCACGTCCTGGTCCCTGCTGTCGATCTCGACCGTTCCGGCGGAGTTGGCGAAGACGCAGGGCTTGTCGTGGCCGTTCCGGACGAGCTGGTAGTAGTAGACGGGCTTCGGGCCGCCGTATGCGGCGGGGGCCTGGGGGCATGTGCGAAGCAGTGTGGCGATGTCGTTGGGCCCTACCCGGATGTCGGGGATCGCGGCCTGCAGCTTGGAGTCGAGCTCGTCGTACAGCTTCCCGCGCACGAGGAACCAGCACGTGGTGGAGACGGCCGCGACCGCGACGGCCACCGCGACCGCGACGAGCAGCGCCAGCCGCGACCTGAGCGGCAGCGCGCGGAACTTACCGATCACTCCGCGCCGCCCGACCGCAGCGCGTACCCCACGCCACGCACCGTGTGGACCAGGCGCGGCTCCCCGGCCGCCTCCGTCTTGCGCCGCAGATACATCACATACACATCCAGCGAATTCGAACTGGGCTCGAAGTCGAAGCCCCAGACAGCCTTGAGAATCTGCTCGCGGGTCAGCACCTGGCGCGGATGCGCCAGGAACATCTCGAGCAGCGTGAATTCCGTACGCGTCAGCTCCACCCGGCGCGTGCCGCGGTGGACCTCCCGGGTCGCCAGGTCCATCCGCAGATCGGCGAAGGCCAGTACGTCGTCGTCGGGCGCCGCGCCCGCCGTCGTCGCGTACGAGCTGCGCCGCAGCAGCGCGCGGATCCGGGCGAACAGCTCGTCCAGCTCGAACGGCTTGACCAGATAGTCGTCGGCGCCCGCGTCGAGACCCGTCACGCGGTCGCCGACGGTGTCGCGCGCGGTCAGCATCAGGATCGGCGTCGTCGACCCGGAGGCGCGCAGCCTCCGAGCCGCGGTCAGGCCGTCCATCCGGGGCATCTGGATGTCGAGGACGATCAGGTCGGGCGCGTACGCCTCCGCCCGGGTGAGGGCGTCGATGCCGTCGACGGCGACCTCGGTCCCGTACCCCTCGAAGGCGAGCGAGCGCTGGAGCGCCTCACGGACGGCGGGCTCGTCGTCGACGATGAGGATGCGGTCGCCTTCGCGGGGGGTCGTCATGGCATCAGCCTCGCACGCGCTCAGCTGTTGCCGCCGGAGCGCAGGTTGTCGAGGTCGGCCTTGACGGTGTCGATCGGTATGGCGAAGCCGAGTCCGACGCTGCCGGCGGTGGAGCTGGTGGCCGAACTGGGCGAGTACATCGCGGAGTTGATGCCGATGATCTGGCCGTTCATGTTGATCAGGGCGCCGCCGGAGTTGCCGGGGTTGAGGGATGCGTCGGTCTGGATCGCCTTGTACGTCGTCTTCGACGAGCCCGTGTCGCCGTTGAACTGCTGGCCGCCGAACTCGAAGGGCCAGCCGCCGCCCTGCTGCTGTTGCTGCTGGCCCTGGTCCTGCTCCTTCGCGACCGTCACATCACGGTTCAGAGCGGAGACGATTCCGCTGGTGACAGTGCCGGTCAGGCCCTCGGGCGAGCCGATCGCGACGACCTCGTCGCCGACCCTGACCTTGCCGGAGCCGCCGAGCGCCGCCGCCTTGAGGCCGCTCGCCCCCTCCAGCTTGATGAGGGCGAGATCCTTGTCGGGGTCGGTGCCGACGACCTTGGCGGTGTACGTCTTGCCATTGCTGAGCCGGACCTTCACGGAGTCGGCTCCGGCGACGACGTGGTTGTTCGTGATGACCTCGCCGTCGGCGGTGATGATCACGCCGGAACCGGTGGACTGCCCGGCGTTGGAGGTCGCGTTGATCTCCACGATGCTCGGCGAGACGGCCTGGGCGACTCCGGCGACGGTGCCCTTGCTGCTCTGGGCCACGGTGGTGCCGGTGACGCCGGAGCCGCTGCCGCTGTTGCCGTTGTCGGTGAGTTGCTGGACGAGCGCGGAGGCGCCGCCGCCGATGACGGCGGCGGCGATGGCGACGGCGGCGATCAGCGCGACGGGCCGCTTGGCCCTGGCCCTCGGCGGAGTGGGCTCATGGGACGGGGGCGGGGGGTAGGCGCCCGTGTCGTACGGCTGGGGCTGCGGCTGCTGAGGCTGCTGCGGGTAGCTGTAGTAGTCCGTCATGGGACTGACTCTCGCGCCTGTAGATGAGAGCTTTCTGAGGCGGTGCTGAGAAGCCCGACAGAAGTGTGTATGCCCGATATAAAAGTTCTGGGGTCCGGGGCAGAGCCCCGGTTCAGGAAGGGGCGGGGAGGGGAAGCCCGCGCAGCACACCCCGCGTCCGGGAACCCGCACCTCACGGCGCCGGGGGCACCCCGGACAGCCCAACCGCCGCGCCCCGCGAGCTATACGCAGCCGCAGGACCGCCGGATCACCAGCCCCGACGGGAACTGCTTCACCCGCTCCCGCCGCGACCCCGCCACCCGGAGCCCGTCGTCCAGTACCAGGTCCACCGCCGCGCGGGCCATGGCCGGGCGGTCCGAGGAGACCGTCGTGAGGGGCGGGTCCGTCAGGGCCGCCTCCTTGACGTCGTCGAAGCCCGCCACCGCGAGCTCGCCCGGGACGTCTATCCGCAGTTCCCGCGCCGCGCGCAGGACACCGATCGCCTGGTCGTCCGTCGAGCAGAAGATCGCCGGCGGCCGGTCGGGCCCGGACAGCAGCTTCAGGGCGACCAGGTATGCGTCGTAGCGGTTGTACGGGGCCTGAAACAGCCGCCCGTCCACAGACCGCCCGGACTCCAGCATCGCCCGCCGCCAGCCCTCGACATGGTCTGCCACCGGGTCGCCGACCGACGGGGTGTTCTCGACGCCGCCGAGGCACGCGACGTACTCGTGCCCGTGCTCCAGCAGATGCCGCGCCGCGAGCTGCGCCCCGCCGATGTCGTCGGTCACGACGGCGACGTCGTCGATCGCCTCGGGCCGCTCGTGCAGCAGCACCACCCGTGCGTCCCAGGCCTCGATCTCGGCCGCCGCCCGCTCGCTGGGGCCCTGGCTGACCAGGATCAGCCCGGAGACGCGCATTCCGAGGAAGGCCCGCAGATAGTGGACCTCGCGCTCGTCGCGGTAATCGCTGTTCCCGACGAGCACCATTTTTCCGCGGTCGGCCGCGGCCTGTTCCACCGCATGCGCCATTTCGGCGAAAAACGGCTGCCGGGCGTCCGGCACGATCATGCCTATGAGGTCGGTCCGCCGCGATGCCATCGCCTGGGCAACCCGGTCCGGCCGGTACCCCAGCTCCTTGATCGCGGCGAGTACCCGCTCGCGCGTGGCCGGGGCGACCGGCCTGGGTCCGTTGTTGATGACGTAGCTGACGACCGCGGTCGAAGTCCCCGCCAGTCGCGCCACATCGTCCCGCGTCACCTTGGCCACGCGCGGCAGTCTACGCGGGGTGACCTACCTCTGGGCAGGGCGTACGGCTGGTTCATGCTGCTCGGCCGTGTCCTCCGTACGGGCGACGGACTCTGCGGCCGTACGGGCGAGGGCGGCCGCAGCTTTCGCCTTGGCCTCCTCGGCCGCGCGTTCCGCCGCGCGCTCGACCTTTTCCGGAGTGACGAAGCGGTAGCCCACGTTCCGTACGGTCCCGATCAGCGACTCGTGCTCCGGGCCGAGCTTCGCGCGCAGCCGCCGTACGTGCACGTCGACCGTGCGCGTACCGCCGAAGTAGTCGTAGCCCCAGACCTCCTGGAGGAGCTGCGCACGGGTGAAGACCCGTCCCGGGTGCTGCGCGAGGTACTTCAGCAGCTCGAACTCCTTGAAGGTCAGGTCCAGGACCCGGCCCTTCAGCTTCGCGCTGTACGTCGCCTCGTCGACCGACAGGTCGCCGTTGCGGATCTCCATGGGGGAGTCGTCCGAGGTGATCTGCTGGCGGCCCATCGCCAGCCGCAGCCGCGCCTCGACCTCGGCGGGCCCTGCTGTGTCGAGAAGCACATCGTCGATGCCCCAGTCCGCGGTCACGGCCGCGAGTCCGCCCTCGGTCACGACGAGGATCAGCGGACAGCCGGGCCCGGTGGACCGCAGCAGCTGGCACAGTGATCGCACCTGCGGCAGATCGCGGCGGCCGTCGATCAGGATCACGTCGGCACCTGGGGTGTCGACGAGAGCCGGTCCCTCGGCCGGGGCCACCCGGACGTTGTGCAGAAGCAGTCCGAGGGCGGGAAGCACCTCCGTCGACGGCTGGAGGGCATTGGTAAGGAGCAGCAGAGAGCTCATCGCGCCCCACCTGCCCGGTTCGTCCTGCGGTTGTGCACGGTTCGCTCGCCCATAACGTCGGTTCCTCCTCGGTCCCTGCGAGGACGTTGCGGCACTGCTTCGTACGGTGGCTCCCGCGCCCTGAGAGCCTTTGTTCACCCGCCTGTAACAACGGCCGGGAAACACAAAAGGACCCGGGGGCTTCGTTGCCCGGATCCTCTGCCCAGCAGAATAGCCCACATGAGTTCCCTGTCAGAGGGTCCATTTCACAGTTCGGACGTTTCCTCGACCACTCGCGGCCCTCGGCACGCAATCCTGCGGACCAGTGACGGCGTCCGTATCGAGGCTGTGTACGAGCCGTGTACCGCCGGTGTCAGTGCCACCGCGATCGTCATCGCGCACGGTTTCACGGGGTCGGTGGACCGGCCGTCCGTACGCCGCGCGGCACGGGTGTTCGCCCAGCGTGCGGCCGTCGTCACGTTCTCCTTCCGGGGGCACGGAGGCTCCGGCGGCCGCTCCACGGTCGGCGACCGCGAGGTACTCGATCTCGCGGCCGCAGTCGAATGGGCACGTGGATTCGGTCACACGCGGGTGGTGACGGCCGGATTCTCGATGGGCGGCTCCGTGGTGCTGCGTCACGCGGCGATGCACGGGGGGCGTAAAGAGGCGCGCACGGACGCGGTGGCCGCCGTCAGTGCTCCCGCTCGTTGGTATTACCGCGGTACGGCCCCTATGCGGCGGCTGCACTGGGTGGTCACCCGCCCCCTCGGCCGGCTCGTCGGCCGCTACGGCCTGGCCACCCGTATCCATTCCGAGGTCTGGGACCCGGTCCCGCTCTCCCCGGTCGAGTCCGTACCGCTCATCGCTCCGACGCCGCTGCTGATCGTCCACGGCGACCGCGACCCGTACTTCCCGCTGGACCATCCCCGGATGCTGGCCGCCGCCGGTGACGCCGAACTGTGGCTGGAACCGGGCATGGGACACGCCGAGAACGCCGCCGACGAGGAGCTGCTTGCCCGTCTCGCGGACTGGCTGATCCGCGCGTAGCCCATCATGGAAGCCGACGAAAGGAGTGCCGTCATGGCAGCGGGAACGATCCGCTACTGGGCCGCGGCCAAGTCAGCGGCCGGGGTCGCGGAGGAGCCGTACGCGGCGGGGACGCTCGCCGAGGCGCTCGAAGCGGTGCGCGAACGGCACCCGGGAGAGCTGACGCGCGTACTGCAACGGTGTTCTTTCCTCATCGACGGTGACCCCGTCGGGACCCGGGGCCATGAGACCGTACGGCTTGCCGAGGGCGGCACGGTCGAGGTGCTCCCGCCGTTCGCAGGAGGGTGAACCGCACATCATGAGCAGCGATCAGCAGTATCCGTACGGGCAGCAGCAGCCGTACGAGCCGCCGTACCAGGATCCGTACCAGCAGCCGGTCTACGACCCGGGCGCCACCCAGACCTGGCAGGCCGAGACCTGGGACACGCAGTACCAGCCGATTCTGCCTCCCGCGCAGGCCGCCGCCCCGGACGCCGCGTATCTGCCGCCGCAGGCCGCGTACCCGCTGCCGCCCGAGGCCCAGGCCCCGGAACCCGTGGCGTACGAGCCCCCCGCGGAGACCGACGGATACAGCGCCCCCACCACCCTCGGCAACGCCCGGATCACCGACGCCCAGCGCGCCCGCGCCGAGGGGCGCTCGCCGGTCATCGCGCCGGGCCTGCAGCCCGCCGGGCTGACCGCCGCCCTCGCACTGCTGCTCGCCACGGGCGCGGCCATCGGCCAGTACGCCCTGCTCGTACCGCTCGTCCTGCTCCAGGCACTCACCGCGGCCGGCTGGTTCCGGCTGAACGGCATGTGGCCCGCCCGCCAGGGCATCGCGCTCGCGTTCGCGGGAGGCCTCGCCGCCGACGCCGTACTGCTCTCCGTCGGCCGCGAGCACGCGCCCGCCGCGATCATCGGCACGCTCGGCGTCTGGGTGCTGCTCACGCTCGTACTGCAGCTGCGCAGCCACGCGGGCGCGGACGAGCGGATGTACGGCCTGATGGCGACCGTCGCGTCGGCCGCACTCGCCATCCTCGCGACCGGGCAGCTCGCGGCCGTGGACGACGCCGTGGTCATCGGCGGGATCGCGGTCGCGGTGGCCGTCGTGGCCCGCGCGCTGCCGCTGCCGGGTGTCGCATCCGTCGCCCTGTCGCTGCTGGCCGCGACCGGCGCGGGCATCGCGGCCGGTGGCCTGACCGACGTGGGCGCCAAGGGTGCGCTGCTCGGCCTTGCCGCCGGTGTCTGTGCGCTGGCCGGACTGCGGGTGGCGAGTTACGACTACCCCTCCCGTTTCGTCCACATGACGGCGGGCGTGGCCCTGCCGCTGACCGCCGCGGCACCCGCGGTCTATCTGATCGGCCGCGCCCTGGTGTGACCTGCGCGGTCCCCCCGTCAGGAACCAAAGCCCCTGGCTCAAACGTCGATCATTCGACAGCAGGCGTCGTCCGCACTGGTTTAGGCTCGCGGCGTCACGGGGGCGGACGGACAGGGTGGGGGACACCGAGCAATGCGCGCACTGCGAATACTGCTGATCGTCGTCGTGATCCTCGGCGGCATCTTCGTCGCCGCGGACCGGATCGCGGTGAACATGGCCGAGTCCGAGGCGGCCGACAAGATCAAGAGCAGCCAGGGGCTGAGCTCGACGCCGGAGATCTCCATCAAGGGCTTCCCGTTCCTCACCCAGGTCGTGGGCAAGGAGCTCGACGAGGTCGACGTCAGCCTCGCCGGTATCACCGCCAGCGCGGGCGGCCGCTCGGTCAACGTCACCGAAGTCAAGGCCGAGCTGCGCAGCGTGAAGATCGACAGCAGCTTCTCCTCCGCCGTCGCGGACAAGGCCGACGGCTCGGCCCGGATCTCCTACGCCGATCTGACGAAGGCCGCGCCCAAGGGCGCCACCGTCGGCTACGCGGGACCGGAGCGGGCCGCAAAGGGCCAGGTCAAGGTCACCGGGCCGCTCACCGACCTGCTGGAGGGCGCGGGCATCCAGGTGCCCGGCGCCTTCAAGGGCATGCTCAAGGGCCGTATGGTCAGCGCCTACAGCACGGTCTCGCTCAGGGGCGGCAGCACGGTCCAGCTGAAGGCCGAGTCGCTGCCGAGGCTCCCGCTGCCGGGCTTCGACAAGAAGCTGCGCGAGGTCATCGACTACGACCTGAAGATCGCCGGGATGCCGTCGAGCATCAAGCTCGACAAGGTGGCGGCGACGGACGCGGGCTTGCGCTTCTCGGGTACGGGTACGAACGTCTCGCTGGCGGGCTGATTTTCCGGCCCGACCGCATGCTGAGACGCACCGTCCGCTGGGCAGATGGCGAAGGGGCGCAATCCGGCGCGGGGCCGCGCACGGTCCGTCCCGAGCGCCCTCGCGTCCCACATAGTGGATGATCGCGTCTCAGCATCCGACACGCCGGTGACATGGCGGCCGAACCGTCCCTAAGCTCGGACGCATGAAGCGACAGGCGGATCTCACGAAGCGGCGGGCAGTAGACCTGTGCCGCGTCGCCGCCATGCTCTGTCGCACCTTCTGAGCGGGAGCCCGACTCCCGTATCCCCCGGGCCCTTTGACCTCTGTCAGGGCCACCCCTCGTGCCGGTAAGCCGCGTGCTGCGCGTACCCGCACACCCCTCTTCGCACCACCCGCCGCACACTGCCCCGGAGGAGAAAGAGCATGAGCCGCAGCGACGTCCTGGTAGACGCCGACTGGGTCGAGGCCCACATCGAGGACCCGAAGGTCGTCATCGTCGAGGTCGACGAGGACACCTCGGCGTACGACAAGAACCACATCAAGAACGCCGTCCGGATCGACTGGAAGAGCGACCTCCAGGACCCGGTCCGCCGTGACTTCGTCGACCAGGAGGGCTTCGAGAAGCTCCTCTCGGCGAAGGGCATCGCCAACGACGACACCGTCGTCCTCTACGGCGGCAACAACAACTGGTTTGCCTCGTACGCCTACTGGTACTTCAAGCTCTACGGCCACGACAGCGTCAAGCTCCTCGACGGCGGCCGCAAGAAGTGGGAGCTCGACTCCCGCGACCTGGTCGACGGCGCTCAGGTGCCGGAGCGCGCCGCGACCGAGTACAAGGCCAAGGCCCAGGACACCTCCATCCGCGCCTTCCGCGACGACGCCGTCGCCGCGATCGGCAACCAGAACCTGGTGGACGTGCGCTCCCCCGACGAGTTCAGCGGCAAGCTGCTCGCCCCGGCGCACCTCCCGCAGGAGCAGTCGCAGCGTCCGGGCCACATCACGTCCGCGCGCAACATCCCGTGGTCCAAGAACGCCAACGACGACGGCACCTTCAAGTCGGACGACGAGCTCAAGGAGCTCTACGCCGAGGAGCAGGTCGACCTGGCGAAGGACACCATCGCGTACTGCCGCATCGGTGAGCGCTCCGCGCTGACCTGGTTCGTCCTGCACGAGCTGCTCGGCGTCCAGAACGTCAAGAACTACGACGGCTCCTGGACCGAGTACGGCTCCCTCGTCGGCGTGCCGATCGAGCTCGGCGCCAATAAGTAAATACCCCTCCCCTCCCCGCTCACGAAGGACAACCTCTATGTGTGGAGCAAAGGCCGGCGGCCCCGACGCTTCGACGATCAAGCCCGGCGAGACGACCATCCAGGGCAGCGTGACCCGTGACGGCGAGCCCGTCACCGGCTACGTCCGTCTGCTGGACTCGACCGGCGAGTTCACCGCCGAGGTCCCGACCTCGGCGACCGGACAGTTCCGCTTCTACGCGGCCGAGGGCACGTGGACGGTGCGCGCTCTCGTCCCGGGCGCCACGGCGGACCGTACGGTCGTCGCGCAGACCGGCGGCCTGGCTGAGGTGGCCATCGCCGTCTGAGTCATCTCGTACCGGCCGAAGGGCCGCACCCCAGGGGGTTGGACGCTTTCCTGGAACCGGGTGCGGCCCTTCGGTCGTCCCGGTTTCCGGTGTCGTCCGGGCTTCCGGTCGTACGCTGGAGGTATGTACGCGCGGCGACGTCACGCCTACTTCCTGATGATGGGCGGATGCCTGGTCCTTTTCGTGTCCGCCTGGGCTTTCGTGCGGCTGTGGTCGATTCCCGCCGCCGTCGGCATGTGTGTCGTCGCCATGGTCATCCCGCCGATCGCCGCGATGATCGCCAATGGCCGCGGGCCCGAGGACCGCTGGTGGGACGATCCGTCCGGGGACCCGAAGTCCGACGAGTGGTGGGACGAGCTCGACGGCAAGAGGAAGCGCTAGCGCCAGGCCCTAGTAGACGAGCGCCTGGACGCCGTCCGGCATGATCTCGCTGACGAAGACCTGCGCGCCCGCGATCCGTACGCCGTCGAGCACATCCTTCTCCGTGATCTCCCGCCGCGCCGCGCACTGCGTGCAGAGCGTGATCTGCCCGGCTGCCAGGATCGACTCGATCAGATCGGGCAGTGGCGCGGCGTGCGGCAGCTCGAACTCCGCCGCCCTGCCCGGCAGCGCGAACCACGAGGACTCGCCGGTCAGCCAGAGCGAGACCTCCACACCGCTGGCGACGGCGACGGCCGCCACCGTGAAGGCCTGCGAGCAGCGTTCGGGCGCGTCGGCGCCGGCGGTCACCTTGATCACGAGCTTCTTCGACATGCCCGAACTGTAATCCCGGGCCGCACAACCCCACCCGCCCGTCGGTGGTCTGTGCTGTGTACAGGTAACGGAATCTGTGCTTCATGTCCCGTGGGGGGACCTTTTGGAAACGCCAGAAATTCATCCTGAGCGGCAGGAATCGCCGCCGCGCCCGCCGCGCAGGCGGGGCCGTACGACCCTCCTGATCGGCGGCGCGGCGGTGCTCGGTGTGGTCGCCGGCGTGGTCACCGGTTACGCCGTCCAGTACGACCGTGAGCCGACCGCGCTGCCGCCGCTGTCGCAGCCGGACCTGCGTGACTCGCAGAGCGTTCCGGCGGGCGCGGGCACCACCGCGCAGTCGGTCAATGTGAACCGCCAGGTCAAGACGGACGGCGATCTGCGCAAGCTGCTGCTGAAGAAGCCGAAGGGCGCCACAGCCGACAAGTCGCTGTCCGCGGGCTGGATGAGCCTCGTCGAGTACGCGGAGGGGTTCAAAGAGCCCGACCTCATGTTCGAGAACTTGGTGAAGGACGATCCTCGCCGGATCGCGACGACCTCCTGGGAGGAGCGCGGCGAGGTCTTCGTCACCGTCAACCTGATCCAGTTCCGCGACGACGACGTGCTCTCGGCCCGCGACTTCGGCCGGGGCCAGCAGGGCTACATGGCCATGGACGACTACGCAGGGAACAGGGGCAAGCCCATCCCCGGCAGCGGCAACGGACGGGTCTACGTCTACGACGAACCGATCCGCGAGTCCGGATACGAGCCGCTGTACCAGGCCAGGGCCGTCGCCCAGCGCGGTGATGTCGTCATGGAGATCTGGTACCTGAACAACACCCGCAAGGTGTCCGCGAAGGCCGTGATGTCCGTCGCCAAGCAGCAGTTGGAGCGCCTGTGACCGAGCAGACGGCCACCCCGGGGACTCCGGAGTTCCAGGCCACCCCGGGGAATCCGGAGTCCCAGGCCACCCCGGGGAATCCGGAGTCCCAGGAACCCGCCCCGGAAATCCTCGCCACCCCCAAGGCGCCCCGCCGCATCAGCCGCAGGCTGGTCGCCGGCGCGTGTGCCGTACTCGCCCTCGCTGTCGTCGCGGGCGGCAGCGTCTGGGCGCTGGACAGGCTCGGCGACGCCGACCGCACCGCGCCCACCGTCGTCTGGGCGGAACCGAAGGGCGGGGCCGCGGGCCACGACAAGGCCACCCAGCCCAAGGGACTCGCCGCCAGTCTGCTGCCGGTGCCGGATGGCTATGAACTGGGCCCGGACATCGGCGAGTACGGGAACGACACCGTCCTCAGCAAGAGGCAGGCCATCGCCTCGTTCAAGGAGGGCGCACGCGGCCTGCCCTCCGCTCAGCGCACCAAGCAGAACAAGGCGATCGACAAGCTGAAGCTGCAGGGTGTCGCGATGCGCAGCTACCGCGTCAGCGAGGGCGGGCTCGTCATCGAGACCCGGCTCGCGCAGATCGAGAACGCCGGGAAGGGCCGCGAACTGGCGCAGTTCCAGAGCGAGTTCGCGGACGCACTCGGCATCTTCCGCAAGGGCCCCGCGATCCAGGGCTACAAGAACGCCAGATGCTTCCTGATGCCCAAGGACTCCAAGGAAAAGCTCGACGCCATGTTCTGCAGCGCCTACCAGGGCAATGTGCTGGTGAGCGCGACGGCGTACGGGGTCAAGCCGCTCGACACCAAAGAGGCTGCGACGATGCTCTCCAAGCAGCTCGACCATCTGAAGTCCCCCGGGGAGTACGTGTGACCGGCCAGATGCCTGAGATGCCCGCGCTGCCGGAGCAGAATCCGTCCCCGCAGCTGGCCGAGCCCGAGGCACCGGAGGCACCGGCGGTGCCCCAGCTGACGCCCGCGCCCGAGGTACTGGCGGAGCCCGCGCCCGAAGCGCCCGAAGCCCCTGAGGTGCCGACGGAGCCCGAGGTACTGGCGGAGCCCACACCCAAGCCCGAGCGCCGGAAACTGCGTGCCGCGCTCCGCTGGACCGCGGCCGTGCTCGTCTTCGGCTCACTCGGTGCCGGCGTTGCGTACGGCATCACCGAGCAGACGCGGACCGACTTCCCCGGCCTCAGCACCGAGAACGACGGCCGCTGGGTGTACCCGAAGCTGACGAAGCCGGCGCTTCCGGCGGGTGCCGAGCTGCCGTTCGACAAGGGCAACACCGGCCAGATCCACTACGCGAGCCTCAGCGCGCTGCTGCTTCCGGCGCCCGAGGGCGCGAAGGCCGTCCCGGCCCTGGGCGGCGGCAAGAACCTGGTGTCGGCGGACCGTTTCCTCGCGGAGTACCCGGAGGAGGACCGGCCCGAGATGAAGCAGGACCTCACCGACGACGGTCTGCTCGACATCGCGGCCCGCGGCTGGACCATGCCGGACTCGACCTCGACCCGGATCTACCTGGTCCGCTTCCGGTCGTCCGCCTTCGCCGACTCGTTCTTCGTCAATCACCTCGGAGGGGACTTGGACGCCACCCGTCCGGTCATCGGGGTGGAGGACACCGCACCGTTCGACGAGTCGTACCCGCCCTCGGCGACCGTTCCCTCGACGGAACGGGTTGTGTACGACGAGGCGGCACCCCGCGGCGCCGTTCATGTCCGGCACGCGTACATCACGGCGGGCGACACGATCGCGCTGATCGTCCAGTCGAAGAAGGGCACGGCCGCCGCCGTCCCCTTCCACCAGACCGTCGTCCTCCAGAACCAGCTCCTCGGCTAGAACGCGAGAGCGCCTCAGCGCGCGAGCGCCGGAACGCTTGACACACCTCGCAGAGAGGGTCGGGCCCCCACCCATTAGGCTGGGGCCCGGCCCTATACCGCCCACCCGCTCATCCCGAGGAGCACCCCGTGCTTGAGGCATTCTTCGAAGCCCTGCTGGTCCTGGTCTGCGTCGGCGTCGCCGCCTTCGCCGGTCTGACCGTGAAGAAGCTGTACCAGGGCCAGCGCTAGTCAGCGTTCGTCACCCCCGTATCTCTACAGATCGCCAGAGCTGCTCATGATCGAGATTCCGTCCGACCTGAACCCGGACCTCGTCCCCCTCGCCTTCCTCCTCGGCACCTGGGAGGGTGTGGGCGTTTCAGATTTCCCGGGCGCCGAGAAGTGCAACTTCGGCCAGTCCGTCACCTTCAGCCACGACGGCCGGGATTTCCTCGAGTACCACTCCCACTCATGGGTCCTGGACGCCGAGGGCAACAAGGTCAGGCCCCTGGAGTCGGAGTCCGGCTACTGGCGTATCGACTCCGCCCGCAAGGTCGAGGTCGTCATGGTCCGTGACCAGGGCGTCGTCGAGATCTGGTACGGCGAGCTCGCCGATCAGAAGCCGCAGATCGACCTGGTGACGGACGCCGTGGCGCGCACCGCCACCTCGCGTCCGCACAGCGGTGGCAAGCGGCTCTACGGCTATGTGAAGAGCGACCTGATGTGGGTTGGCGAGAGGTCCACTCCGGACGTTCCGATGCGGCCGTACATGTCGGCGCATCTGAAGAAGGTCGTCTCCCCGGAACAGGTCGAGGCGTGGGCCAAGGACCTCGGTGACCTCCCCGACGACGGAATCGCCTTCTTCAAGTAGGTCCGAACGGGATTCTCGGAGCCCCGGCGGGGTGCGGGGCGCAGCCCCGGTTTTCGGCCCCGCCGGACGGGCCGCGCATACACTGGACCCGTGGTGAGCACCGACTGGAAAAGCGACCTGCGGCAGCGCGGCTACCGGCTGACCCCACAGCGCCAGCTTGTCCTCGAAGCCGTCGACAGGCTCGAGCACGCGACGCCCGACGGCATCCTCTCCGAGGTCCGCAAGACCGCGTCCGGCGTGAACATCTCCACCGTCTACCGCACGCTTGAGCTCCTGGAAGAGCTCGGTCTGGTCTCCCACGCCCACCTCGGCCACGGCGCCCCCACCTACCATCTCGCCGACCGCCACCACCACATCCACCTGGTCTGCCGGGACTGTACGAATGTGATCGAGGCGGATGTCCAGGTCGCGGCCGACTTCACCGCGACGCTGCGCGCGAATTTCGGCTTCGAGACCGACATGAAGCACTTCGCGATCTTCGGCCGCTGTGAGAGCTGCACCGCTGAGGCGTCAACTACCGAGTCGTAGGCTTACCGCATGAAGAGCCCTCTGCTGTCGCTGCCAGGCGCCGTTGCCGCCGAAGGACATGACGAAGGAGTCGCCGCGCACTACGGCGATCTGTTCCGCGAACAGCGCGCCCTCGCGGACGGTACCGGCCTCGTCGATCTCTCGCACCGCGGCGTCATCACCGTCACCGGCGACGACCGGCTGAGCTGGCTGCATCTGCTGCTCACGCAGCATGTGAGCGAGCTGCCGCCGGGGCAGGCCACCGAGGCGCTGATCCTGTCCGCGCACGGCCATATCGAGCACGCGCTGTATCTCGTCGACGACGGCGAGACGGTCTGGGCTCATGTCGAGCCCGGCACGCAGGAGGCGCTGATCGGTTATCTGGAGTCGATGAAGTTCTTCTACCGGGTCGAAGTGGCCGACCGCACCGAGGAGTTCGCGGTCGTGCATCTGCCCGCAGGCTCCATCGCCAAGGCGCCCGAGGGCGTGGTCGTACGGGAGACCGCGCACGGCCGCGATCTGTTTCTGCCACGCGCCGACCTCGAGTCGTATGCCGCGGAGAACGGCCCGGTCGCCGGGATCCTGGCGTACGAGGCACTGCGCATCGAGAGCCACCGCCCCCGCCTGGGCTTCGAGACCGACCACCGCACCATTCCGCACGAGCTGGGCTGGATCGGCAGTGCCGTCCACCTCCAGAAGGGCTGCTACCGCGGTCAGGAGACCGTCGCGCGCGTCCACAACCTGGGGAAGCCGCCGCGGCGTCTGGTCTTTCTGCACCTGGACGGCAGCGAGGTGCATCTGCCGGGCCACGGCACCCCGATCCGGCTCGCCTCGGAGGGCGCCGAGGGCCGCCAGCTGGGCTTTGTGACCACGTCCGCCCGTCATCACGAGCTGGGCCCGATCGCGCTGGCGCTGGTCAAGCGCAATGTGCCGGTGGACGCGGAGCTGATGGCGGGAGACACGGCGGCGGCGCAGGAGCCCGTGGTCGAGCCCTAGAGCCGTGGAGCTCTGGAGCTCTGGAGCCCCAGAGTCCTGGAGCCGTGAAGCGCCGGAGCCCCAGAGCCTAGACCTCGATGATCACCGTGAACGGGCCGTGATTGGTGAGCGAGACGTGCATGTCCGCCCCGAACCGGCCCGTCTGCACCCTCGCGCCCAGCGCCCGCAGCTGCGCCACCACCTCGTCGACCAGCGGCTCGGCCACATCGCCAGGCGCGGCCGCGTTCCAGGTGGGGCGGCGGCCCTTGCGGGCGTCCCCGTAGAGAGTGAACTGCGAAATCACCAGCAAGGGCGCATTCACGTCCGAGCAGGACTTCTCGCCCTCCAGAATCCGGACCGACCAGAGCTTGCGGGCCAGCTGCGCCGCCTTCTCCTTCGTGTCCTCGTGGGTGACTCCCACCAGCACACACAGTCCTTCGCCGACGATCTCGCCGACCGTCTCGCCTGCCACGACGACGCTCGCGCCGTCCACCCTCTGCACCACTGCACGCATACAGGCCAACCTATCTGGGGCTGAACGGGTGCAGAGCGCCTGCGTCGGGAGTGCGAGGAGTGGCACGATGCATCAAGGCGGTGCTTCCCCTCGACCCTCCGGGCCCGGGGAAACCCCATGCACCGGTCGAGGGGACGGACACACGCATATGAGTACATCTGGCGCCGGGCAGTCGACCGGTCCCGTGATTCCCGCATTCCCGGTCCCGGTATCGACGGCCACGGCCCCCGCGCGGCCGCCCCAGCAGCGCACCGGCGCCCTGCCGAAGCCCAAGCACCACGACCTTCCCGCCCTGCGACTGCCCGAGCTGCGCGTCCTGCGCCGTGACTCGCACCGCGACGAGGCGGATCTGAGCTATGTACGACGGCTGCTGCAGGGCCGGATCGACATCCTGCGGGCCGAGCTGGCGCGGCGCAGCGACCCGGAGACCCCGGTCGTCCCCGAGGCCCCGGTCGTGGACCGGCTGTCGGAGATCCTGGCCGACGCGCCCTCGCGGCAGCGCTCGTCCGCCCGCCATGTGACGCTCTCCACGCCGCACAACGAGGAGTACCGGCTGCTCGCCGCCGACATGCTCGCCGATGTCGAACTCTCGGACCTCGACGCCCGTACGGACGAGGAGCTGCATGCGGCGATGGGACAGCTCATCCGCTACGAACAGCAGGTCTCGCGCCGCCGCCAGTTGCTCCAGCGGACCGCGGACAACTGCAGTGCCGAGATCGCCCGCAGGTACCGTGAAGGCGAAGCACAAGTAGACGACTTGCTCACCTGAGGCGGCCCTTCCAGGACCCTCCGGGAGGGAACTTCCGGCCCTTCCAGGATCTTCCGGGAGCGGGCTCGCGTCCCGCGTCCCGGAAGGCCCGCCATGACCTCCGCCCTCGCCGGCACCGCCATACCCCCGGTCCTCGCAGAGGTCGTACGGTCCGGATTCGTCGAGGGCCGTCACCGGGGCTCCCTCGTCGTCCTGGCGGCGGACGGCAGTGTGGAACTCGCGCTCGGAGACCCGGCCGCGCCGGTCTTCCCGCGGTCCAGCAACAAGCCGATGCAGGCCGCGGCCGTGCTGCGCGCCGGGCTCGACCTCTCCGGAGAGCGCCTGGCGCTGGCCGCCGCGAGCCACTCCGGCGAAGGCTTTCACCTCGATCTCGTACGCAAGATGCTCGCCGAGCACGGGCTGTCCGCGGACGAACTCCGGACCCCGCCGGGCCTGCCGCTCGACCCGGCGGAGGCGGAGACGTATCTCGCCGCGGGCCAGGTCCGTCAGCGGGTCACCATGAACTGCTCCGGCAAGCACACGGCGATGCTCGCTGCCTGCGCCCTGAACGGCTGGGACCGTACGAACTACCTGGACCGCGCGCACCCGCTCCAGCGGCTGGTCCACGACGTCATCGAGGACGTGTCCGGCGAGCGGGTCACGGCGGTCGGCACGGACGGCTGCGGCGCCCCGCTGATGGCGATCAGCCTGACCGGTCTGGCGCGAGCCTTCCGTCGCCTCGTGCTCGCCGAGCCGGGCTCGGCCGAGCGCCGGGTCGCCGACGCGATGCGCGCCCACCCCGAATACGTCGCGGGCACGCGCCGTCCCGACACCTGGCTGATGCGCGAGGTGCCGGGCACGCTGTCCAAGATGGGCGCGGAGGCGGTCCAGGCTGTGGCGCTCAAGGACGGCCGCGCGCTGGCCTTCAAGATCGACGACGGCGCGAAGCGGGCGCTCGGCCCGGTGCTGGCCCGTGCGCTTGAGAACATGGGCATGGACTCCCCGGTGGTGGGCCGGATCGGCCATGTGCCGGTGCTGGGCGGCGGTGCGGAGGTCGGCGCGATCCGCGCGGTCTTCTAGCCGGACCGGGCTCGGATCGGGGCTCGGACGGTGCTCGGATCGGTCCTGCACCAGGGTTCGGACGGTGCTCCGACCGGGCTCGGATCGGCTCGGCCCAAACTCGAACGGGGCTCGGACCGGGTGGTGGAAACTCGGATGCGGGGCGGTCCTCGTTCGGCCTAGCGTGGGCCGCATGAGCGTCGAAACCCGCGTCATCACCGAGTCCGAGTTCCCCGACTGGCTGCGGGCCCTGAAGACCGGATTTCTGCAGCCGCCGGTGGTCTCCGACGAGGAGGTCACCGAGCGCCGGGCGCACACGGACCTCACGCGGGTGCGCGGCGCGTTCGAGGACGGCCGCTGTGTGGCGACGTTCCGCTCCTTCGACCAGCGGCTCACGGCGGTCGGCGGCGCCGCGCTCCCCGCGAGCGCCGTCTCGAACGTCACGGTCTCGCCCACCCACCGCCGACGCGGCCTGCTCAGCCGCATGATGACCGCTGACCTCGCCGAGGCGAAGGAGCGCGGCGACGTCGTGTCCACGCTGATCGCCGCGGAGTATCCGATCTACGGGCGGTACGGCTTCGGCCCCGCGGCCTCGATGACCGAATGGGCGGTGGACGTCCCGCGCACGGGCCTGAACCCCCGCTGGTCGGGCCCGGCAGACGGCGGCCGTATCGACCTGGTGGACGGCGCGGACATACGCAAGCTCGGCCCGGAACTGCATGAGCGGCTGGCCGCCGTGCAGCCGGGCGTGGTGAGCCGCGACGAGCGCTGGTGGCAGCTCAACACGGGCCAGAGCCCGTTGTCGGGCCACCCCTGGACGGAGCCGTACTACGCGGTCCACCGCTCGGCGTCCGGCGAGATCGACGGCCTGCTCGTCTATGACGCGGACGACAAGTGGGGCGACGCCAAGCAGCCGCTGAACACGGCGACGGTGCGCCAACTGCTGGCGCTGACGCCGGCGGCGGAGCGTGCGCTGTGGCACTTCGTCTGCTCGGTCGACTGGATCACCACGGTGAAGTCGGGCTACCGCGCCCCGGACGACCTGCTCCCCCTGCTGCTCCCGGACCCGCGCGCGGCGCGGATCCTGACGCAGGCGGACTTCCTGTGGGTGCGGATCCTGGATGTCGTACGGGCTCTTGAGGCGCGTACGTACGCGGCTGCCGCGACCCTGGTCCTGGATGTCCAGGACTCCGCGGGCCTGGCGGGCGGCACGTTCCGGCTGGACGCCTCACCGGAGGGGACGGTGTGCGCCCCGTCGGTCGAGTCGCCCGATCTGACTCTGGATGTACGGGAGTTGGGCGCGCTGTACCTGGGCGACGAATCGGCGGTCCGGCTGTCGGCACTGGGCCTGGTGGACGAGGTGACGCCGGGCGCGGCGGGGGTGGCGGACGGGCTGTTCCGCACGTCGAGGCGGCCGTGGTGCCCGGACGTCTTCTGAGTCTCTGAGGGTGGGTCAGCTGCCGGCGGTCACGGCCGGCGCTGTCACCAGCAGGCCACCGATACCGGCACAGGTGGGGTTCTCGGCCTTGACGCCGATGACCAACAGGGCGAGTCCCAGCGCGGCCACGAAGCCGAACCGCCACTGCACGTACTGCTCTACTACGAGGGTGAAGAGGGGCATTGGTGGTCACTCCTTCAGAGGGAGGGGCTCCGGTGCCCGCACACCGTTGTGCGGCTGGGACGAGATTCAGCGTCGTACAGGGATCCAACTACCGTACAAATTTAACCGGTTGACCTGACTGGTTGATGCCCGCTGGGTGAGGTGCCGCAAACTTGTCTGGTTGGTCGGTCTAGTTATTCGCCTCTTGGAAACGTAGTTGAATGGTTGTGCGGGGCATCTCTTCTTGCCTGTAGGGCAGTTGTAAGGTTGTGGGGTGACCAGTCATGGATCTGCCCCGAGAGACGGCAAGCACCTGTACCGGTGGGTCGCGGACGAGCTGCGCAAAGAGATCAACGACGGCGAGAAGTACCCGCCTGGAGCTCAGCTGCCCACTCAGGACAAACTGGTCAGAAAGTACCAAGTCTCTCGTGCCACGGTGAAGCAGGCGCTGGACCTGCTTCGGGAGAAGGGCCTGATCGAATCCCACCAGGGCAGGGGCACATATGTGGCGGAGGGGGAGCCGGGTGCGCCGGCCCGGACGGCGCCCGGCGGTGAGGGTGACGGCGATGGAGAGGAAGCATGGGCCGTCGTCTCCGAGCGAGTAATGCCGGTGGTGCTCAAGCCCTACCTTGAGGAGGCGTTCGAAGCCACCGAAGTCACACTCGACGTCTTCTCGATGACCACCGAATCGCTCGCCACCCGGGTTTCCGACCAGAAGGTGCGCATCGTGGAGCGCAAGATCAAGCCGCCGCGCAGCATTACGGCCCGGCTGATGCTCCCCGACACCGACTCGCCCAGTCTTGCGATACCGCGGCCGGTGGACGGAACGGACGATCCGCGGGTGCGTGAGCGGCTGCGAGGCATCCTCCAGAGCCACGCCATCATCCTGCGGGAGGCTCTGTTCGAGCTGAGGGACCGCGGCTTTGTGTCCGAAGTCTCGGTCGAGGTGCGGCTGGTGCCCTTCGCGCCTCAGCAGAAGCTGTACATTCTGAACCGCCGACTGGCGCTGCAAGGCTTCTACGTACCGGAAGTGGGGACCATCCGTCTTCCTCCGGACGATCAAGAAGTGGCGATCTTCGATGCATACGGCACGGGGGCGACTCTGTTCCCCTATCGTGCTTCAGCCGACTCCACACCCGAGCAAGCCGGCATTGTGCATGTGGCCCAGGAGTTCTTTGATTCGACCTGGAAAAATCTAGCCGAGAGGGCGGATTTTTAGCCGTGCCACACGCCACAACCACCCCGGCAGCATCGACCACGATGCGGGAGACGCTGTCCCGGGCCCGGTGCGTCGTACTCGATCTCGACGGCCCCGTCGCCCGAGTCTTCGCGGTCGACCGCGCCGAGTTCATCGCCCGTGCACTGCTCGAGATCGCCGAGAAGGACGGGTGCCCGATCGAGGACCTGCGCCACTGCACCGACCCGATCGCCGTGCTGTACGCATACACGGTGCACATGGAGCGCATGCGCGGCCGCGACGGCTGGGACAGGTGGGACAAGGTCGTCGCGAAGATGCACGATGCGCTCGACGCCTACGAGGGCAAGGCCGCCGAATCGGCGGTGCCGACGCCCGGCGCGGCTGCCTTCATCAGGGCATGCCGGGACTCCGGCAGGGTTCTGTCGGTCGCGTCCAACAACCATGAGGATGCCGCCACCCGCATTCTCGAGCGGATGAAGGTGCTCGACTGCTTCGACGGCCCTATCGTCGGACGCCCGCGGGACGCGACGCTCATGAAGCCTCATCCCCACTCCCTGCGCAAGGCGATGGTGCTCGACTTCGCCGTGGACCGGCACTTGATGATCGGCGACACCGGCACGGACTTTCAGGCAGCCGGGACCGTGGGGATGCCCTTCTACGGCTATCACCGCTCGGACGCGGGACGAGCGAGGCTGGGCGCGGCCGGCGTCGGGCCAATCGCCACCAGCATGACGGACTTCCACCGGGCAGCGGAGGCTCTGGACAGTTAAGTGCCTTGAATTGATGGGCAGTTGTACCGTGCCTGTATGAGGAATGACTCCGGCCGCGTAGCCCATGAGCTGCGTGAGCGGATCCGGAAGGGCCACCTGAAACCGGGCGACCGGGTACCGGCACAGGCCGAACTGGCGGAAGAATTCGCCGTCGACCGAGGCACTGTCCGGATGGCACTGAGGGCGCTGCACGACGAGGGGCTGCTCGCGCCTGCTGTCAAGGGCGCGGCTGCCCGCGTCGCCACGCCTCGTGACTCAGTCACCGGGGACGACGCGTCGCCCCATTCGGCCTTGACCGGCCTGGGGCCGCGATTGCTTGAGGCATTCTCGGTCCCCGACATTCGTATCGACGCCCTGTGCCTGACTGCGGAAACCTTGATCCTCGCGCTCGCCGGACCGCTCCTTGCGATCCATCAGGGCCGTATCCGGCCGTCGAGCGTACGAGTCCGTGTGCTGCTGCCGAGCCGCGACATCGCGTTGGCCTTCCCCGCGCCGGTGGAGGCGTCCGCCGGTGACAACGGAGTCCATGAGCGTTGGCTGGCCCAGCGGAACGCACAGGAGCAGGTGTTGCGCCACAACCTGCTGGCACTGCGCACGGGGTACGGCGTCGACGTCGAGGTCTCCTTCCGTGCACCGCCCTTCACCCCGCCGGTGAAGCTGTACCTCCTGAACGGATCCGAGGCCCTCTTCGCGTACTACACCATCACCAGGCGCGAGGAAGAGATGGGCGGGGAGTCGCTGGAGATGTACGACGCCCTCGGCGTCCAGTCGCAGCTGTACTCCTTCCTTCGCGGGGCAGACTCCCGGGACACGGCGTTCGTGGAGCAGTCCGGGCAGTGGTTCGAGGCCCTCTGGGACACCCTCGGCACCGATCTGGCCTTGACCGTTGATTAAGGGGGCGGCTGCATTTACACGGGGGAACGGAACATGACTGCCGAGCCGGCGTCCACAGTCCGCCACCGCGCCGCTCGGCTGAGCGCCGGCGAGGCGCTGATCGAGGGGCCGCTCAAGGGATACCACCACGAGACCTACGCCTTTCCGCTCCCGGACGCCGACGGCCGTGGCGGATCGGTCCGGTGGAAGTGCCGGGAGCCGCGGCCCGGAATCCTCTGGTTCGACCGGCGCAGCTTCCCCTCGGAAGGGGCGCTGATCCGCGCTCTCGCAGGGCATGTGACGAGCGTCCCGGAGATCATCGAGGTCGATGCCATCGGCCTGCAGCGGTTTATCGAGGGCTCCACGCTTGGCTCCTACGGGCGGCCCGGTGCCCCCGTGGCGGAGCCTCATCTCGCCCAGATAGCACAGCTGTTCCGCGAGCTCGCTGCGATATCCCCCGACTCCTTGTCGCTGCACCGGCAGTTCGTCCGCGACGACGCTGTCGTGGACGGGGACACCGCGGGCTTCGCCGCGCAGCTGATCCGGTTCACCGAGGAGCGGGTCTACGAGGCCCACCTTCCGGTGTACGGGGAGCTGTTCGACGCGCTCGGTATTCCGCGGGACGGGCTGCGGCCGCTCATGGACAAAACACGTTCCCTGACCGCGCGGCCCTTCTGCCTTCTGCACGGGGATCTGCACCGGGAGAACTTCATCGTCGACGGTGAAGGCCGGCTGTGGACCATCGACTGGGAGCTGGCCATGTTCGGCGATCCGCTGTACGACCTGGCCACCCATCTCCATCTGATGCGGTACCCGGCGGAGCAGGAAGCGACGGTGTCGCTGCGCTGGCGGGACGCGATGGAGGCGGTCAGGCCGGGAAGCTCGCGCGGGTGGCAGGAGGATCTCCCGCACCTCCTGGAGTACAAACGAGCCCAGTCGGCCTACACGGACGTCATCCGGTCTGCCCTCGCCCTCGACGGCGGGAAGGACATCAACTGGCCTGCACTTCACTCCACTTCGCGCAAACTGCAGGGCGCCCTGGCCGCCGCCCGCGCCGCGCTCGGCCTCGCCGTCCCGCCGACGCTGCGCCAGGTCGCGACGGCCCTGGGCGACTGGCACCGGGACGGGCGCGGGGGCGTCACGCCGTACGGATCATGAACAGCACCCCCGGCTGAACGCTCAGCCGCCAGCGGTACGTCACCGATGGATGCGTAGGCTCGGAGCCATGAGCGGTGAGATGGGCCTCCGGGAACGCAAGAAGAGGCAGACATACCAGGCGATCTCCGACGCCGCGATCGCCCTCTTCCTGGAGAAGGGCTTCGATCAGGTCTCCGTCGCCGAGGTCGCCGCCGCCGCGGACGTTTCCAAGCCGACCCTCTTCCGGTACTTCCCCGCCAAGGAGGACCTGGCGCTGCACCGGTTCGCCGACCACGAGGACGAGGCGGCCCGCGTCGTCGCCGCCCGGCCGCCGGGCATCTCGCCGCTGGACGCCCTGCACCGGCACTTTCTCGAAGGGCTGGAGCGGTGCGACCCGATCACCGGCCTCAGTGACGACGAGCGGGTGCTCGCGTACCACCGGCTGCTGTACGGGACTCCGAGCCTGGTCGCGCGGCTGTACGCCTACCAGAGCCGGTCCGAGGAGGCGCTGGCCGCGGCCCTCGGTGGCGGACTCGTGGCGCGGCTCGCCGCCGGGCAGATCGTTGCCGTGCAGCGGATCCTCGCCGAGGAGAACTGGCGGCGGATCGCGGCGGGGGAGAGCGCGGTCGAGGTGCGCCCGGACGCGGAGGCCGCGGCGAGGCTTGCCTTCGACCAGCTGCGCGAGGGTCTGGGCAGCATCGACAAGTGAACCTGGTGAAAAATATTACTCGGTAACGTTATCCGTTATCCTTCGTGGAATGACGGCACCCGGCCATGACCTCACCCACGAGCTGATCCTCGAACGCGCCCACCACGACACCTGTCGCGCCGCCATGACCGGCATGGTCGGTGACGCCGCCACCCGCGTCGTCATCGGTGAGAACGCCTTCGCCTCCGGCGCCGACGCCGAAGTCCTCGGCTACCAACTCCGCAGCTGGGCCAAGGAGTTGGCCGAGGAGCCGGACAGTCCGCTGTTCTTCGGCCGTCTCGACCATCTGGACGGGGAGAGTTACCACATCGGCCGCCGCCGTATCACCGAACACCCCGCCGCCCCGCCCCTCGTCATCGACTGGCGCGCCCCCGTGTCGCGCACCTTCTACCAGGCGAGCGCCCGCGACCCACAGGGCGTCGCCGTACGCCGCCGCTTCGGATGGGCGCCGTTCAGCAAGGGAGACTCGGCGGACCTGACGAGCATGGAGGACGAGCACCTGAGCGAAGGGCAGAGCGCCGCGAGCGCGATCGTCGCCGGTGAGATCGAGCGCCCGCGTGTCGGCCCGATGCGAGACATCGCCGCCACCATCCAGCCGGAGCAGGACGCCCTCGTACGCTCCGAACTCGCCGAATCCGTCTGCGTCCAGGGCGCCCCCGGCACCGGGAAGACCGCGGTCGGCCTGCATCGCGCCGCGTACCTCCTCTACACCTACCCGCAGCGCATCCGGCGCGGTGGACTGCTGATCCTCGGCCCCAACCGCACCTTTCTCTCGTACATCTCCGAAGTCCTGCCCTCGCTGGGCGAGTTGGACATCCGCCAGTCGACGGTAGACGACGAGATCGCCCGTCACGAGGTACGGGCGGTGGACGACGAGGCCGCCGCGGCCCTCAAGCACGACGTACGGATGGCCGAGGTGCTGCACAGTGCGCTGTACGGGCGGGTGTCGGCGCCCACCGAAGCGCTGGTGGTGCCCGAAGGCTCGTACCGCTGGCGCGTCACGCTCCGCGAGCTGGAGCGGATCGTCGACGAGGTACGGGCCGAGGCGCCGCCGTATGCCATCGGGCGCGAGCGGGTCCGCAGCCGCGCCGTACGCGCCATCCAGCTGCAGGCCGAGCGCAGGTCGGGGCCGCGAAACAACACCTGGGTGCAGAAGATCGGCCGGGCCGGGCCGCTCTCCGCCTTCGTCGACGCCGTCTGGCCGAAGGTACAGCCCGAGGAGATCCTGGCCGCGCTGCTCACCGACCCGGGCGAGGAGCTGAAGGCCATGCGCTGGCCGAAGCCCCCGCGCTCGTACAGGTCCGCGAAGTGGACGGCGGCCGACCTCGTCCTCCTCGACGAGCTGGCCGGTCTCATCGAACGCCCCGACGGCTATGGCCACATCGTCGTCGACGAGGCACAGGATCTGTCCCCGATGCAGTGCCGCGCGATCGCCCGCCGGGCCGGTTTCGGCTCACTGACGGTGCTCGGCGATCTCGCCCAGGGCACCACGCCGTGGGCCGCGCGCAGCTGGCCGGAGCAACTCGCCCACCTCGGCAAGGAACAGGCGCCGGTCGTGCCGCTGACGACCGGCTTCCGGGTCCCGGCGGTAATCGTGGGCCTCGCCAACCGGCTGGTCCCGGCGCTCGGCGTGGACGTACCGCTCGGCCGGTCCCTGCGCGGGGACGGTGAGTTGACGATCCGCGGGGTCGACGACCTGGCGTCGGCGACGGTCGCAGCGGTACGGGCGGCGCTCGACCGCGAAGGCTCGGTCGGGGTGATCGCGGACGAGCCGGACACGCACCGGCTGCGCGCCGCGCTCGCCGATGCGGGCATCGCGACGGCCACCGCCGACGACCTCGCGGCCGGAGCCCGGGTCACGGTGCTGCCCGCGACGGTGGCCAAGGGCCTGGAGTACGACCATGTCGTCGTCGCCGAACCGGCGGCGATCGCGGGAGCGGAGGCGCGTGGCCTGCACCGGCTGTATGTGGTGCTGACGCGGGCGGTGTCGCGGCTCGACGTGCTGCACAGCCGCCCGCTGCCGCCGGAACTCGACCGCTAGGGGTGTCTGCTCAGGCCCCGACCGTTCCGTCGATGCCTTCGCGCAGGAAGTCGGCGTGGCCGTTGTGCCGGGCGTAGTCATGGATCAGATGCAGCATCACCAGACGCAGCGACACGTCCTCGCCCCACCTGGCCTGGTAGCCGGTCACATCCAGCGACTTCGCCTCCGCCTCGATCCGGCGTGAGTGCTCGACCTCGGCCTGCCAGGCGTCGAACGCCTCGGAGCGGGTGGACGCACTCGCGTCGTACGCGACCTGGTAGTCGTCCTCGTCCGACCAGACGAGCGGGATGTCCTCACCGTTGATCACCCGGCGGAACCAGGTGCGCTCCACCTCGGCCATGTGCCGCACCAGACCGAGCAATGAGAGCGTCGACGGCGGCATCGACTGCTTGCGCAGCTCCTCGTCGGACAGGCCCTCGCACTTCATGGCGAGCGTGGCGCGGTGGTAGTCGAGAAAGGCGCGGAGCGTCTCGCGCTCGCCTCCGGTGAGGGGCGGGCCGACTCGTTCGACGGTCACTGCGGATTCCTTTCGACAGCCTGGGCAGGTCATGGCCAGGCCGCACGCTATCGCCCGTACGGCCGCCGGTGGGAAGGTGCTGCACAACTGTGGCGATCATGCGCCGAGGACGCCGAAACGGATAGGTGGTTCGCGTTCCGCGGCTGCATTCGCAGGCCCATGGGAGGTCCTCCTGGACCGCCGGCATCGCCGTACGCGGCGCGTCACCGCTTCGGGAGGAGCTTGTCCGTCCACAGCGGACGACAAAAGGCAAAGGCAAGGAGGTTACCCACTCCTTGCCACTCTCAACGTATAGCGCACGGGGGGGCTTGCGGCAAGGCACGGGGCGTGCCGCAGAATGGTCGGCCAAGGCCAGGACCTGCGGAAATGACAGTTCGCGAAGGGCGTGTGTGTTGTCGACTGCGGGGACTCGGCGCGGAGGTGCGGGTGTGCGCGCCGCCGGACTGCGCGGAGCGGCCGGCCGGAATTCAATCTCGTTAAACGGGGGTCTTCATGATTGACGTGATCGTGGTCGGTGGTGGACCGACCGGCTTGATGCTGGCCGGCGAGTTGCGGCTGCACGACGTGCACGTGGTCGTGCTGGAGAAGCTGACCGAGCAGACCCAGCAGTCCCGCGGGCAGGGCCTGCACGCGCGCAGCGTCGAGATGATGGACCAGCGCGGCCTCCTTGACCGGTTCCTCGCGGTCAGTGAGAAGTTCCAGGTCGGCGGTCTCTTCGGCGGCATCATGAAGTCGTGGCCGGACCGGTTGGACACGGCGCACCCGTACGGCGTCGCCACCCCGCAGCCGGTCACCGAGCGGCTGCTCAACGAGCATGCCCTCGAAGTCGGCGTCGAGATCCGGCGGGGCTGCGAAGTGGTCGGGCTGAGCCAGGACGAGGACGGAGTGACCGTCGAGCTGGCGGACGGCACGCAGCTGCGCTCGCGCTACCTCGTCGGGTGCGACGGCGGTCGCAGTGCGGTGCGCAAGCTGCTCGGCGTCGGTTTCCCCGGCGAGCCCGCCACGGTCGAGACGCTGCTTGGCGAAATGGAGGTGACCGAGGATCCGGCGACGATTGCCGCCGTCGTCGAGGAAGTCCGCAAGACCCAACTGCGGTTCGGCGTCGTCCCCGGCGAGAACGGGGTGTGCCGCGTTGTCGTGCCCGCCGGCGGGGTGGCCGAGGACCGTGCGACCGCGCCGACCCTCGAGGACTTCAAGCAGCAGCTGCGGGCGTTCGCGGGCACCGACTTCGGCGTGCACTCGCCGCGCTGGCTGTCCCGGTTCGGCGACGCCACCCGGCAGGCCGAGCGCTACCGCGTCGGCCGGGTGCTGCTGGCCGGCGACGCGGCGCACATCCACCCGCCGACCGGCGGGCAGGGGCTCAACCTCGGCGTGCAGGACGCGTTCAACCTCGGCTGGAAGCTGGCCGCAGCAGTCAACGGCTGGGCGCCGGAGGACCTGTTGGACAGCTACCACGCCGAACGGCATCCGGTGGGCGCCCGCGTCCTGGACAACACCCGCGCGCAGATCACGCTGCTCGGGACCGATCCGGGTGCGACCGCGCTGCGGGAGCTGTTCGCGAAGCTGATGGACTTCGAGGAGGTGAACCGGTACGTGACCGGGATGATCACCGCGGTCGACGTCCGCTACGACTTCGGCGAGGGCCATGAACTGCTCGGCCGGCGGATGCGGGACGTGAAGCTGAAGCAGGGTCGCCTCTACGAGCTGATGCACGGCGGCCGCGGCCTGCTGCTCGACCAGACCGGCCGGCTCTCGGTGGCGGGCTGGGCGGATCGGGTCGACCACGTCGTCGACGTCAGCGAGGAACTGGACGTGCCCGCGGTGCTGCTGCGGCCGGACGGCCACGTGGCGTGGGTCGGTGAAGATCAGCAGGATCTCCTCAGCCGGCTGCCCAAGTGGTTCGGCGCTGCCGTCGGCTGAGCGCGCAGTTGTGGCCCGAAAGGGTGGGCCGTTGTGATCGCGTGAGACGGGACACGACAGGTGCTCGCTGATGCTGCGGCAGGGTAGAACTCTGACCTGGGGTGCCTCAGATTGAGCGAGACGCCGAGTGCTCGTCTGTCTCGCTCAACCTGAGGCAACTGGTCACGATGCCTTGGGCTTGCGGGCGAGGAAGAAGGCTTGCTGGCCTTGCCGAGGCCTCTCGCGCTCGTCGGGTCCGCGGTCATCTGAGCGTCCATGACGAGGCTGGACTTGCTCATCAGGCCGACGACTGGTCCGGGGCCTGGTGCCTGCACGAGTTCGGAGAACGCGGCGAGCATGGCGCGGTCCAGCGGTTTGGCGTTCAGCTCGTCGCGGAGGAGTCTCTCGTATTCCCCGCAGCGAGCACATCGGGGATCATGAAGCATGCGACCGGATGACTGGCAGCTCACCGAAGACGTCGACGACTTTCTCGCCCGAGCCGGAGAATTCCTGCGCTCGCGACCCGTTCCGCACATCATGCAGCTGACATGGGCCGAGAGACTGCGAACACGCGGGGCGGCTGCATACGGCCTCCAAGCCCCCGTCTTCGGCCGACTCGAGCGAGCGGGCGAGGTCCTCGCCACCTTCCAGCGCCTCCCGCCCCGCGGCCTGGGCCTCACCCCCCTCACCCCCGAGCAGGCCGACACCCTCGCCGCCCACCTGGCCGCCCTCGGGCACTCCGTTCCATCCGTCAGCGCGGACCACGACACCGCCACCGCTTTCGCCGAGGCCTGGCAGCGGCACACAGGCGCAACGCCGACACTCCGCGTCCGGCTCCGCCTGTACCGCCTCGGCAAGCTCACCCCACCTGAGCCGCTGGCAGCGGGCCGGGGCCGACTCGTGGGCGAGCAGGACCATGAGCAACTCATGTGCTGGTGCCGTGAGTTCGCAACGGACGTCGGGGAAGTCGTCTCCATAGACGCCGACTCCTGGGCCGGCACCCGCTTCGCCGACAAGCGCTATACGTTCTGGGAGACCCCGGACGGCACGCCCGTTTCCATGGCGGGCGTGAACCCGATGGTCGCCGGCCAGATGATCCAGGTAGACCCCGTCTACACCCCGGCCCACCTGCGCGGTCGCGGCTACGCGGGCGCCGTATCGGTCGAGGTGAGCCGGGCCGCGCTGGCCGCAGGCGCCACGGAGGTCGTGCTGTTCGCGAACGCGGCCAACCCCACCAGCAACGCCCTCTACCAGCGCATCGGGTACGTCCCGGTCACTGACTTCGGCGCGTACGGCTTCGCGTGAGCCGAACCGGAAGTCAGCCAGGAAGGCGACAGGCAAGCCAACCGCGCCATCAGATGACCTCGCCCGCCGAGACCTGACTCTGCTCTTCTTCCACGAATCAGCGGCGCAGGATGTGAAACACGTGCTCACTCAGCCGACTGAGGCTGAGCACGATAGGTGTCGTATTTGCAGGACAACTGTCGTCGCCCTGAATCCAGCATGTCGCTAGGACCTGTCCGACGGATCGGATACTGCCGGACAGGCCCCGGGCCGGAAGGACTCAACGCTTGAGCATGAAGGTGAAGTCGCCCGAGAGCTTGCCGCTCAGGTGGACTGTCGACACGAGGTTCCCCTCGGAGAGCAGCCTCTCGACCTAGGCTCGCGAAGAGCCGAAGCCTTCGGCGCTCAGACGCACCGGTCGCACAGGTATCCCCGCCGCAAAGCGGACCGAGACCAGGCCAACCCCGGCACAGGCGCCCACCGGCCGCGGTGCGCCCGGTGCGGCGGCGGACCGTACGGCGACTGCCAGGCCGGCCGCTCGGTTCGACCCGAGCCGCCCACGTCACGGCGCCGTACGACCGGGCCCTGGAGCAGCTCGGCTGCCAGGCCGGGGTCGTTGTCGTGCAGCAGGTTCAGGACCTCGGGCCGTACGGAACGCACGTTCATCCGCTCCAGGACAGTGACCTTGGTGGTGTCCCCGCACCCGGTGCACAGCGCGAGGAGCCAGGCGTCGAGGAGCCCGTGGTTCGCGTTGACGCTGAATTGGCCGTTCACCCGGGAGCGCCCGGAGGCGCACGTGTGGCAACGGCGGAGAACTATCGACAGGCAGGTGGGCACGACCACCCAGTTTTTGGACACAGAAATACACCGGTTCCAGTGAGAAGACCGCAGCGAAAAGGAGCGCGTCGCACATGTGCGACGCGCGACGGATCAGCGCTCGGGGGGTCTCACTTGGTGTACAACGGCACGTCCTTGACAGGGCGACTGCGGGCGGGAGAACGGTAACGGCACTCGAGAGTGCGGTTCCACGGATTTTCGGGCGATTGGCGATACCTCGTGGCGGGCGCCCGCACCACCCTCGACCCACCGGGCATGCCCTAGTGGCGCCGGCCCGCAGCAGAACCACGAAGGTCGACTCGCCCTCCAGGCCGCGAAGAACTGCGGCAGCGCCGACCATGCCTCCCAGCGGATCAACGTCGATGACGTCCGCGACGCCCGCCTGGGGGCCGAAGCGGCCGTCGACCGCGGTCACTTCGTCGCCGTGACAGGTCCGAAGGTGATGCCGGGAGATGAGGGAGCAGGCGAGTTCGGCCACGCAAGCCGGGAAGGCCCACTGAGGCAGCAGCAGCCCGTGAGGGATCCCACAAGCCGCTCGACCGCTGGCGCGAGGACGCCAGGGGAGTTATCGTCGAGAGGTAGAACGACCGGTCTTCCTACCTCTTGGGGGTGGTGTCTCGGCCTTCCAGGCGGGACTGCCAACCAGGCAGGCAACTGCCAGTGGGTCCCGGTGCACGTCGAACAGAGATGAAAGCTCCATGAAGCCAATCCGCGCCCTGGCTTGCCCGGGGTCCAACAGGGGGCCGATGTTTCGCGCGGCCTCGATGGGGTCAGCCTCCCGATCGGATCAGGCGGACCGCGTCCAGCAGGGTCTTGTGGGCGGCCGTCGAGTCGTCCAGGTAGCCGGCTGCCATCGCTCCGTCGTACAGCATCAGCAGGGCGCCGGCGGCCGACTTGGGGTCGGTGTGGCCGAGCCGGGTGAGCAGTTCCTGGAAGAGGGTGCGAATCCAGTCCCGGTGAGATGTCACCAGGCCGCGGACCGGATGGGTGGCGTCCGGGTACTCGGCGGCCGCGTTCATGAACGGCGATCCCCGAAAGCCACGCTCGCGGGCATGCTCGGCGATCGCCTCGAAGATCAGGTCGATCGCTTCCGCGGGCGGGTGCGCGGCGGCCAGTGGTTCGGCCACGTCCTTGTAGTAGGCGTCCTTGGTCAGCAGATAAGCCACGACCAGGTCGTCCTTGGCGGCGAAGTGCCGGTAGAAGGTCGCCTTCGTCACCCCGGCCTCGGCGATCAGCCGCTCCACACCGATCGCGCGTACGCCCTCGTAGTAGAACAGCCGCGACGCGGCCCTGACCAGGCGTTCGCGAGGCGGCGGGTCTCCCTCGATCGTGCTCTGCTGATGCTTGGCGTCAGTGGTCTTCTGCCCAGTGCTGCTCACCTCCCCATTGTGCCCTCGGCCTGCCTTGAGCGGCCTCCACCCCTGTACGGCCCTCGCCGGCAGGGCTGTCTTCCCTCTATCCCGTACGGCCCCGAGCAACGTGGCCGTTCATCGAAAGGCTTGAACCATGACTCGTCGTCTTGAAGGAACCGTGGCTCTGGTCACCGGAGCGTCCAGCGGCATCGGCCACGCCACCGCGCTGGAGCTCGCCCGCGAGGGCGCCTCCGTGGCCCTGGTCGGACGGCGCGAGGACCGGCTCACCGGCCTCGCCGCGGAAATCTCCGAGGAGGGCGGGAAGGCTCTGGTCGTGCCCGCTGACATCACCACCGCCCAGGCCGCCTCGGAAGCGGTCGAGCGGACCGTCGAGGGCTTTGGCCGCCTGGACATCCTGGTCAACAACGCCGGCCTCATGCTCCTCGGGCCCACCCCCGGCGCGGACCTGAACGACTGGCAGCGCATGATCGACATCAACCTCATGGGCCTGATGTACACCACCCACGCGGCCGTCCCCCACCTGGTCAAGGCCGCCGCCGACGCGCCGCGCCAGGTCGCCGACATCATCAACATCAGCTCGCTGAACGGCCGCACCGCCTTCGCCATGTCCGCCGTGTACAGCGCCACCAAGTTCGGCGTCGGAGGCTTCAGCGAGGCACTGCGCCAGGAACTGGGACGCCAGCACGTCCGCGTGTCCGTCGTCGAGCCGGGCAGCGTCGACACCGAACTGCGCACCCACAACTCGGAAGTCGTCCAGCAGCTGATCGTCGCCGGCCTGGGCGACATCGAGCGGCTGCAGAGCCAGGACATCGCCGACGCCATCGGCTACATCGCCACCCGCCCCCGGCACGTCGCCGTCAACGAGATGCTCGTACGCCCCACCGAGCAGGGCTGAACACCATCCCCGTGGGCTACTGGCGCAGGGAAGCCCGGCGGGAGGCTTCCTCACCTCCGCCTTCCGGAACTCGTCCTTCCCGATCGTCATCGTCTGGAACGACAATGCCGACCTGCGGGGAACAGCCGAGGCCATCCACGCAGGGGGCGGCATCGTCTCCTCGGTCTGCCATGGCGCCTGCGCCCTCATCAACCTCCGTGATGCCGACGGGAATCCGCTCGTACTGAACCGCACCGTCACCGGCTTCGCGACGGTCGAGGAAAAGCTGGCCGGCGTGAAGAGCAGGGACCTGCGGCACCCCGCCCGATCAACCCGGCCCGGCAGCGCGCCCGTCCTCAACCAAATCGAGCTGCACCCGTAGTCCCCTCAGGCCGAGAGCATGACGGCTGCCCCCGAACTGACATCGCAGTACGCCGCCCAAGTGGCCAACGACCCCGAACGCAATAGCAAGGAGCAGAAACGCATCATGGACGACACGCTGCTGGAACGGCTCGGCGCCGGCAAGTACCTGCTCGTCACCAGCTACCGCAAGAACGGCACCCCGGTCACCTCCCCGGTGTGGGTGGTGCGCGACGGTGACACGCTGGGCGTGCGGACCCCCGGGTGACGCAGCGTCAACTCCAGGTCCGGCAGGGCTCGCCGAGGAGCTGGAAGACCGGCTCACCGTGGACGGGTCCCTGACGGCGATCCGCAGAGGGTGAGAGATCCATGCCGGGCGTCGAAGGTAGGTGCTGAGAGCAAGATCGACGCCGCGTAGCTGCTGGACGAGTGGGTCCAAGCACGCTTGTGCATCGTGTGCGTCTGGGGCTCCGAGGAGTTGCAAGGCGATGTCCAAGGCAGCCCCAGGGGCCAGGGATTCCATGAGCGGCGCAGTGTGGGGCTTGGAGATCTTCTTCTTGCCCGGAGTGTTGAGCAGGGGCTGGGCTTGCGCAGCACGAGAGGCGTACTCCGCGTCGAGGACGGCAGCCAGACAGGCGGTGCTGGCGTACTCCCGGGCGATGGGCCAGGACCGGAAGATCATGGCGACTATGGCCCGTACGTCGGCAAAGTAATGCGCGACGGGGACCGGCGAACCAGCGCTCATCGCAGACTTGGGACCGCCTACAGCGAGCAGATCCATGACCTGTCGTTGGACTTGCAAGAGCACCGTCATGGTCGCCGCATCGGGTTCCTCGGGAACCGAATCCATCCGGGTCAGGTCGGCTCCGCAGGCGGCTCCTCCCTGGCGCCTTGATGTCGGGCGCGTGACGAAACGGCACTGCCATGGGTGGAGAGTGTCGTCTGACAGGCGGGCGACGGCGTTTGCCGAGCGGGCGAACTGGGCCGGCATTCCGCAGCCGGGGCATCGGTGTGGGAGAAGGCTCCGGTGCCGGAGGCAGAGGAAGAAGGATGTGAATCTGACGACAGGTGTCGTGCTCAGAGCCTCAAGAAGCACCAGGTCGGCATGGTGGGGTGACGACACCTACCCTGCTCAGTCTCACCGACACGCGCGTGTTGCGTGGAACACTATTGCAAGCAGGTGCTTGCAATAGTTAGCAATGACGGGCACCATCGGGGGCATGGCATCGCTCAACGTCGGCAATCTCGGCGAGTACCTCCGCGAGCAGCGGCGCACCGCGCAGCTCTCTCTGCGGCAGCTCGCCGACGCCGCCGGGGTGTCCAATCCGTATCTGAGCCAGATCGAGCGCGGTCTGCGTAAGCCGAGCGCGGAAGTCCTGCAGCAGGTCGCCAAGGCCCTGCGGATCTCCGCCGAGACGCTCTACGTCCGGGCCGGGATTCTCGACGAGCGGGAGCGGGACGAGCTGGAGACGCGTGCCGTCATCCTTGCCGACCCCTCGATAAACGAGCGGCAGAAGCAAGTGCTGCTGCAGATCTACGAGTCCTTCCGCAAGGAAAACGGATCGGACACCGACGATGACGGCACCCGCACGGCCGACGGCAGTGATGCCGGCAACCCCTCAGTCTGAACACCGAACTGCGATCCGGGAGGACCACAGTCATGGCCATCACCGATGACCTGCGTAAGACCCTCACCGACCCGACCCCCCTCTACTTCGCGGCCGGCACGGCCGACCTCGCCGTTCAGCAGGCGAAGAAGGTCCCCGCGCTGATCGAGCAGCTCAAGGCCGAGGCCCCGAGCCGTATCGACGCCGTGCGCAACACCGACCCCAAGGCCGTCCAGGAGAAGGTGACCACCCAGGCCAAGGAGGCCCAGGCCACCGTCCAGGCCAAGGTCACCGAGGTGATCGGGAACATCGACACCGACCTGAAGAAGCTGGGCGAGACCGCTCAGGACCTGGCGCTGCGTGGTGTCGGCGTGGCCGCCGAGTACGCCGTCAAGGCTCGTGAGACGTACGAGAAGGTCGCCGAGCACGGCGAGCAGACCGTGAAGGCCTGGCGCGGCGAGGCCGCCGACGAGATCGCCGAGATCGCCGTTGCCGTCGAGCCTGAGCCGGAGACGGCGCAGGAGCCCGCGGCTGCGAGCGAGCCCAAGGCCGAGGCGAAGAAGCCCGCTCCGGCGGCCCGCAAGGCCCCGGCGCGCAAGGCCGCGGCGAAGAAGACCACCCCGTCGGCCATGTAAGTCGGTAAGTCGGCCAAGTAGGTCGGCCAAATGGGCCGGCCGAGCAAGGCCGGGCAGGACTGGGAAGAAGCAGAACGGCCGGGCACCTTTGGGGTGCCCGGCGCGTTCTCCCGGTACCTTGGCCGCGAGGCGCTACAACCACTCACGAGGCGGTGCTCAGCATGTTGCGCGCGGGATTCGACTTCACTCTCTGGCTGGTGCTCGACCTGGTCTTCCTGGTCACCGCCGTAACAGCGCTGGTCATGGCCGCAATCGCCCGCGATGACGCCTACCGCGCGGCTGACAAGCAGACCAAGTCCTTCTGGCTGATCATCCTGGGCATCACGGTCGCGGTGAACATGTTCATCTCCGTGCTGTTCCTGTCGATCGCCGGGCTGATCGCCACCATCGTCTTCTTCGTGGACGTACGGCCCGCTCTCAAGCAGGTCTCCGGCGGTGGCGGCCGCCGCGGCGGCTCCAGCAGCGACGGTCCCTACGGCCCGTACAACGGCGGCCGGTAGCCAGGCACTCCTAGCGGCGAGAGCCGTTTCTGCTCAGCAGCAGCACGGCCACATCGTCCGTCAGCTCCCCGCCGTTCAGCTCACGCACCTCGGCGACCGCCGACTCCAGCAGCGCCTCGCCGTCGAGCCCCGCCGCCAGCTGCCGGTTGACCATCTCCAGCATTCCGTCCTGGCCGAGCCGCTGCTTCTCGCCCGGACCCCGGCGTCCCTCGATCAGGCCGTCGGTGTACATCATCAGGCTCCACGAGCCGCCCAGCTCCACCTGACGGCGCGGCCAGCGTGCGCGCGGCAGCAGGCCGAGAGCGGGCCCGCCGTCGTCGTACGGGAGCAGCTGCGCCGCCCGGCCGTGCCGCGCGATCAGCGGGGTGGGGTGGCCCGCGAGGCAGAGGCCCGCCCGCCGGCCGTCCGGCGCGATGTCGACCGTGCAGAGCGTCGCGAAGATCTCCTCGCTCTCCCGCTCGTGCTCCAGGACCTGCTGGAGCGTGGAGAGCAGCTCGTCCCCGCACAGGCCCGCGAAGGTCAGGGCGCGCCATGCGATGCGCAGCTCCACGCCGAGCGCCGCCTCGTCGGGCCCGTGCCCGCAGACGTCGCCGATCATCGCGTGGACCGTGCCGTCCGGGGTGCGGACCGTGTCGTAGAAGTCACCGCCGAGCAGCGCGCGCGAACGGCCGGGCCGGTAGCGGGCCGCGAAGCGCAGATCCGAGCCCTGGAGCAGGGGAGTGGGCAGCAGGCCGCGCTCGAGGCGGGCGTTCTCCTGGGCGCGCAGCCGGGACTCGGCGAGTTTCACCTGGGCCGTGTCCGCGCGCTTGCGCTCCACGGCGTAGCGGATGGCGCGGCTCAGCAGCCGCCCGTCGAGCTCGTCGCGGAAGAGATGGTCCTGCGCCCCCACCCGTACCGCTTCCGCTGCGCGTTCCGCGTCGCCCGATGTCGTCAGGGCGAGGACCGCGTGGCGTGGCGCGAGGCGCAGTACGTGGTTGAGCGGGCCGAGCTCCTCGTCGCCGGCGCCGGGCAGCGCGAGGTCGACGAGGATGCAGTGGACGTCGTCCGTGAGCAGCCGCTCCGCCTCGGTGAGATTGCGGGCGCTGCGGATACGGACCCGGGTCCCGGCCGCATCCAGCAGTTCGGGAACGGAGAAGGTGCCCGCCGGGTCGTCCTCGATCACCAGGAGGGTGAGGTCGCCGCCGCTTGAGCTCACGCTGGGGCTCACGCCGGGGCTCGTGCTCGGGCTGGAGCTCCCGTGGGCGGTTTCCGCGGCAGGGACAGCCCGCTGTCGCGGTACGGGTACGGGCATCGGTTCCGGTTTCCTTCCCTCCCCCCGAGGGCGGCGGGGCGACGATCGACGCCCTGCCAGACGGGGACCATAGCGGTACCTGGCGCCGGAGCGGAATGCTCTGGAGCACAGAGCCGATGGCATATGCCGCGCATGGGGAGGTACTTGCTCAGTACTTGCTCAGCGGGCCATGACGAACATCACGTACCCGTCGCTCCCGCTTCGCCTGTGTGTCACTTGTCGGGGCGTACGACTCCGAGAATCGCCATCGAACCCGCACCCGCAATCGTCACATTCCGCCCGGGCCGCGGGGCGTGCACGATCGCGCCGTCGCCGATGTACATGCCCACATGGCTCGCGTCCGCGTGATAGATGATCAAGTCGCCGGGTCGCATGTCCTTGATGTCGATCCTGGGCAGCAGCCGCCACTGCTCCTGCGAGGTGCGCGGGATGCCACGCCCGGCCGCAGCCCATGCCTGGGACGTCAGCCCCGAACAGTCGTAGGACCCCGGGCCCTCGGCGCCCCACTCATACGGCTTGCCCGTCTGCGCCGTCGCGAACCCGACCGCCTTCTTGCCCTGTTCGCTCGCTGCGGCGCTGATCTCCGTGAGCACGCCCGAGCTCAGCCAGGCCGTCTGCGCCTTGTAGTCCGCCTGCTGCTCCAGCTGGAGGAGCCGTGCCCGCTCCTCCTTCTCCAGCTTGTCCTCTATCTTCTTGGCCGCGGCGATCTGGGCGGTGATCTCTTTTTTGGCCTTGGCCTGCTTGAGGCGGTTGGCTTCCAGCTTCTGCCACTGGGTGCTCGCGTCCTTGGTGTACGACGCCAAGTCGGCCTGCGTCCTGGTCAGTTCGCCGATGAGGTCCTTGGTGGCCTTCTGCCCCTGCTGGATCCGGCCCGCCCCGTCCAGGAAGAGCTGCGGGTCGTCGGTGAGCATCAGCTGCGCCTCGGGCGGCAGCCCGCCGCCGCGGTACTGGGCGCGGGCGGCGGCGCCCGCGCGGTTCTTCAGTTCCTCGATGCGCGCCTGGCCCTTCACTATCTCCTGGGCCAGTTTGACGATTTCGGCCGACTGCCGGTCGGCCTGCTCCTCGGCGAGGTTGTACGCGTCGGTCGCGGAGGCGGCCTTGCGGTAGAGGGCGTCGAGCTCGAGCCGCACCTCTTCCAGGGACTTCTTGTGCACGCGCGTGCCCGGCGTGGCGGGCGGCGGCTCGGGGGCCGCGAAGGCCTGGCCCGGTGACGCCAGCACGGTCAGAGCGCAGACCAGAGTGATCGCGGCAGTGGCACAGCGGCGTCGGTTCACGACTCCCCCTCCGGGCCCCGGGTGAACGCCGGAACACCAAAATATGATTTACCGTCAGTAACTTACGAGTGACGTCGCGATGGTGCCACGACGTGTGCAAAACCGACAGGGCCAGTCGGCCGTGTTCTGCCGACTGGTGGATCAACCCCACCCGTCAGGGACGAACAACGAGCGCTCTGCGTTCCTTTGTTCGAGCCTGTTCATCCGGAATTGGGTACGAGTTATCCGGAATTGGGCGCGAGTGCGGCCCAGCTCACTGTGACTTCCCCCTGCCGCCACCGCCCCCGTGCGTCGGCGAGCGGCCAGTCGGCGGCCAGATCCCGGACGGCCCTGATCCAGCGCTGCCGGGCGCCCAGCGAGGCGTACGGAGCGGCCGCCGCCCACGCCCGGTCGAAGTCCCGCAGGAACGCGTGCACCGGCTCGCCCCGCACATTGCGGTGGATCAGCGCTTTCGGGAGGCGTTCGGCGAGGTCCGACGGGCGCTCCAGGGAGCCGAGCCGGGTCGCGAAGGTGACCGTGCGCGGACCTTCCGGGCCGAGCGCCACCCACACGTGGCGCCGTCCGATCTCGTCGCAGGTGCCCTCGACGAGCAGTCCGTCCGGGGCCAGGCGCGCGCAGAGCCGCGCCCAGACGGCGGCGACCTCGTCCTCGTCGTACTGGCGCAGCACATTGGCCGCCCGGATCAGCGCGGGCCGGGTCTCGAGCGGAACCTCGAAGCCGCCGTGGAGAAAGCTGAGCCCCTCGCGCTCGTACGGCTTCGCCGCGGCCACCCGGGCCGGGTCGATCTCGATGCCGACGACCCGGCAGCGGGGTGCGGCGGTGCGCAGCCGCTGGAGCAGTTCCAGGGCGGTCCAGGGGGCGGCGCCGTATCCGAGATCGACGGCGACGGGCGCGTCGCTGCGGCGCAGCGACGGGCCGTGGGTGGCCGCGATCCAGCGGTCCATGCGGCGCAGCCGGTTGGGGTTGGTCGTCCCGCGGGTCGCGGTGCCGACGGGGCGGGTCATAGAAGCGAGGGTATGCGGTCGTGACACGACCCCCGGACGGTAATGCTTTGGCAAAGCGGAGGGTGGATGGAAATGGAAGGCGGACCTCCGCTGTTGTGAGGCTCTGAAGGGCTGCTGATGCCCGCAGCTTGACGTGTCCGGAGCGAGGAGGACCTTCGACGTGAGCCAGTACGTCTCCCGCCTCGGCAGTGGTCTGGTGGCTCCACGCATCAGGTTCCCCGGAGGCCATCGAAAGCCGCGCCGGATCGCCATGCTCAGCGTGCACACCTCCCCGCTGCACCAGCCGGGGACGGGCGACGCGGGCGGCATGAACGTCTACATCGTCGAACTCGCCAAGCGGCTTGCCGCGATCAACATCGAGGTCGAGATCTTCACGCGGGCGACCGCCGGCGGGCTGCCGCCGGTCGTCGAGCTCGCTCCCGGCGTACTCGTACGCCATGTCGACGCGGGACCGTACGAGGGACTCGCGAAGGAAGACCTCCCGGCGCAGCTGTGCGCCTTCACCCACGGCGTGATGCAGGCCTGGGCCGGACACCGCCCCGGCCACTACGACCTCGTCCACTCCCACTACTGGCTCTCCGGCCATGTCGGCTGGCTGGCGGCCGAACGGTGGGGGGTCCCGCTCGTGCACGCCATGCACACCATGGCCAAGGTCAAGAACGCCGCGCTCGCCGAGGGCGACACCCCCGAGCCCGCGTCCCGCGTCATCGGCGAGACCCAGATCGTCGCCGCGGCGGACCGGCTCATCGCCAACACCGCCGAGGAGGCCGACGAACTCGTCCGCTTCTACGACGCAGACCCGGCCAAGGTCGCCGTCGTCCACCCCGGCGTGAACCTGGACCGCTTCCGGCCCGCGGACGGCCGCGCCGCCGCCAGGGCCCGCCTCGGGGTGCCGCAGGACGCCTTCGTCCCGCTCTTCGCGGGCCGGATCCAGCCGCTGAAGGCCCCCGACATCCTGCTGCGCGCGGTCGCGCTGCTCGTCGAGCAGGACCCCTCGCTGCGCACCCGCCTCTTCGTGCCGGTCGTCGGCGGCCCGAGCGGCAGCGGCCTGGCGAAGCCCGAGGGCCTGCAGAAGCTGGCCGCCCGCCTCGGCATCGCCGATCTCGTCCACTTCCAGCCGCCGGTCGGCCAGGACCTGCTCGCCGACTGGTTCCGGGCCGCGTCCACGCTGGTCATGCCCTCGTACAGCGAATCCTTCGGCCTCGTGGCGATCGAGGCGCAGGCGGCGGGCACCCCGGTGGTGGCGGCGGCCGTCGGAGGCCTTCCGGTGGCGGTACGCGACGAGCGGACCGGCATCCTCGTCCAGGGCCACAACCCGGCGCACTACGCGGACACGCTGCAGCGTTTCCTCGACGACCCGTCCCTGATCGACCGCATGGGCAAGGCGGCCGCCCGGCACGCCGAATCCTTCGGCTGGGACACGGCGGCATCGGCGACGGCGGACGTCTACACGGCGGCGATGTACGAACACCGCCGCCGGGTACGCTCGCACCATGGCTGACGTACAGCAGACGGCGCAGGTCATCGAGCAGACGCTGAAGGACGCGGAACTCGAGTGGGAGAGCCCGGAACCCGGCTCGTACGTGGTCAAACTCCCCGGCACCCGCAAGCTGTCGACGACCTGCTCGCTGCGGGTGGGCAAGCACTCGTTGTCGGTCAACGCCTTCGTCATCCGCCACCCCGACGAGAACGACGCGGCGGTGCACCGCTGGCTCCTTGAGCGCAATCTGCGTCTGTACGGGGTGAGTTACGCGATCGACCGCCTCGGCGACATCTACCTGGCCGGCCGGCTCCCGCTCTCCGTGATCGCCCCGGAGGAGCTGGACCGCGTACTGGGTACGGTGCTTGAGGCGGCGGACGGTGCGTTCAACACGCTGCTCGAGATGGGCTTCGCGAGCGCGATCCGCAAGGAGTACGCGTGGCGGGTGTCGCGGGGGGAGTCCACGCGAAACCTGGACGCGTTCACACATCTGACCGGCGGCGGCTGAGTCAATTTCAGCCCCGCCGACGTTTGAGGCGCGCGGGGCGCCGGGCTCGCGTGCCCTGGCACGCACTCCCCCGTAGCCCTTCGGGCACGGGAGGTGCCCCCACGCTGCGTTGTCGTCAGTCGCCGACGCTCCGCGTCGGCTCTCCCCCTGCCTTCGGCGGGGGGACCCCCATCCTCCGGCCTGCGATGCTCCCCCGTAGCCCTTCGGACACGGGAGGTGCCCCCATCGCCGGACCCGCTCACTGATCCGGCCTGATCGACCGGACAGGACCTGGTTATGGGTGGGGGAAGAACCCCGCCCGCGCCACGAACCCCCGCGCACCCCCTTCCGCGCGCCGCAGGCCCATGGCATGCTCACCGCCGACGCACACCTGAACGTCGTTCACATCCATGGAAGGCGGGCTCATGGAGACCAGTCAACGCGCCATCAGCCGACGGAGCCTGCTCGGCAGTGCCACGGCCGTCGCCGCAGCCGGCATCGTCGGCATAGGCATAGGAACCGGCACAGGCGCCGCCGTCGCCGCTGAGGCGTCCCCCCTCTGGACCGAGTTCCGCCGCAACCCCTACGACCACCCCCAGATCCCGTACGTCGGACGAGCAGGCCGCCGCGGCGGTGCCGAACACTTCCCCCGGCGCCCCGTGCTCGCCAACGTCCTTGCGTACGGGGCCAGACGGGACGGCTCCGCCGACGCCGCTCCCGCCATCAACCGTGCCGTCGCCGCTGTCGGCGAACGCGGCGGCGGCACGGTCCACATACCCGCCGGCACCTACCGCATCGACGACCTCATACGCATCGGGCACAGCAATGTCGTCCTGCGCGGCGCCGGCAGCGGCCGCACCACGCTGTACGCGACCAAGAACCTCACCGAGCTCGTCGGCCCCTACGGCAGCCGCTACGGCGGCGACAAGTCCTCCTGGTCCTGGGCGGGCGGGCTCATCTGGCTCTGCCCGAAGGACCGTTGGGACAGCCTCACCACCGCCATCAAGGCCAAGGCCTGGCCCTTCGAGGGCTGGACCGGCAACAAGCGCGACGAGTGGCGCACCCTCGCCACCGTCCGGCCCGCCAGGCGCGGCGACTGGTCGGTCACCGTCGACAACACCAAGGCGCTGCGCCGCGGACAGCTCGTCCTGCTGCGCCTCGCCGACGACGCGGGCCACACCCTCCTGGAGCACATGGCGGGCGGCGGCGCGGGCCCCGAGGCGTATGTCTGGGACGACAAGACCAAGCTGACGAGCTACGTCCCGTACGAGTGGCCCGTACGCATCACCCGCGTCAAGAACAACACCGTCACCTTCGAGCGCCCGCTGCCGCTCGACGTACGCCCCGAATGGGACCCCCGCATCGTCACCCTCGTCACCCCGCTCACCGGCTCCGGCATCGAGGGCCTGACCCTGGAGGCGATGGAGACCCCGCAGTCCCAGCACCTGCTCGACAAGGGCTACAACGGCGTCACCTTCCAGTGCGCGTACGACTGCTGGGCCGACGACGTCACCGTCCGCCACGTCGACAACGGCTTCGGTCTCGTCGCCGCCTCCGCCTGCACCCTGCGCCGCACGCGCGTCGAGGGCCGCGGCTCCCACCATCCGTACTTCTGCCGCGAGGGCTCGCACGACAACCTCATCGAGGACTTCACCATCGCGCAGCGCACCGTTCCGGCCCCGGCCAACACCCAGCTCCACGGCATCAATGTGGAGGGCCTGTCCAGCTACAACGTCTGGTCGCGCGGGCAGATGGAGATGGGCACCTTCGACACCCACCGCGGTATGCCGTTCGCCAACGTCCGCACCGAAATAACGGTCGACAACAACGGGCGCCACGGCGGCGACGCATCCGCGGGCCCCCTCTACGGCGCCCGCTTCACGCACTGGAACGTCACCGTCACCAACGAACGCGCGGGCCTGATCAAGATCGACGAGATAGCCCCGTACAGCGCGACCGTCGCCATCAGTACGGTCCGTGAGTTCGACCAGACCGATGTGCCGGACTTCAGCGGCGCGTTGACTTCCCGTCTGGAGGCCTACGGAACACCCGGCGCCGTACAGCCGTGCAATCTGTACGAGGCGCAGAGGGCTCTGCGTAGCTGACCGCCGGAGCCGGAGCCCGCGGCGATTCCTACAGCGAGGGGCTGACGACCGGACCGGAGGCGGCCTCGGCGCTGTCCTTCACCGGCTCCACGCTGTCCTTCACCGGCTCCCCGCTGTCCCCGGCAGCCACCGGCAGGCCGCGCATCAGCAGCCAGTACCCGAGTCCGGCCACCGTCCCGAGCACCGCGCACATGCCCCACAGCCACTCCGCCCCGAACCGGTCGATCACGAACCCGGCCATCAGTGGGGCGACCAGCGCAGCCACCGACCAGGACAGCGTGTACATGCCCTGGTAGCGCCCGCGGGCGTGCAGCGGCGAGAGCCGCACCACGAGCCCGGTCTGGGTGGGCGCGTTGACGATCTCGGCCAGCGTCCAGACGCAGACGGTCAGCGCGTAGACGGCGATCGATCCGGCGAAGGCGGTGAGCCCGAAGCCGTACCCGGCGAGCAGCGAGGAGATGATCAGCAGCCGGCGGGGATCGCGGTGTTCGATGAAGCGGGTGACGGGGATCTGCAGGGCCACGATCAGCACACCGTTGACCGCGATCGCGATACCGAAGTCGGAGCTTGCGAAGCCGTCCGCGGCCATTGCCAGGGGCAGTCCGACATGTCCCTGCATGAAGATCAGCGCGATGAGGAAGGACAGTCCGACGACGCTCATGAACCGCCCGTCGCGCAGGACGGTCCCCATGCTGATCCGCGGCTCCACCGGGGCGTCCTTCGTCTCAACCCGCTCGGGCCGCGACTCCGGAAGCTTGACGAAGATGACGACCGCGCAGAGCAGCGTCATCGCGGCCTCGCCCAGGAAACCGGCGAGATAGCTGTACTCGGCGATGAAGCCCGCGGCCGCCGAGGAGACGGCGAACCCGAGGTTGATCGCCCAGTAGTTGAGCGAGAAGGCCCGCACCCGGTCCTCGGGCCGGACGATGTCGGCCATCATCGCCTGCACGGCGGGCCGGGAGGCGTTGGATGCCATGCCGACGACGAAGGCCACCGCCGCGATCGCCACCGGATGCTGGACGAAGCCGAGCACCGCGACGGAGACGGCCGTCGAGGTCTGCGCGATCAGCAGCGTGGGCCGCCGCCCGAGCCTGTCGGTCATCACACCGCCGCCGAGCGAGGAGACGACACCGCCGAGCCCGTGCAGAGAGGCCACGAGTCCCGCGTACGAGGCCGAGTAGCCCTGGTCGACGGTCAGATACAGGGCCAGGAAGGTAGCTATTGCTTAGGCCGCACGCAACGGGCGATCTAGAAAGCCTCGGCCGGCCGCTGGGCCCGTTCATCGCATCGGGGGCTGCGCCGAATCTACCGGGCAAGACTCGGCCCGCCGGGGCACGGGGGAGGCGCCAGCGGGCCGAGGGCTTATGCGGCTTGCGCGCGCCAGTAGGTCACCCAGTCGTGGGCGAGTCGGCCCATGTGCTTCTTCCAGCCCTGGGAGTCACTGCGGGCGATGTCATCCCAAAGGCGAGCGTTCGCCTCGGAGAACGCCGCGACGGATGCGTGCGGGGCTGCTGCCCATGATGGGAACTGCTCGCGTGCCCATGTGTCCGCTGCCGGTGCGGTGTGGCCTGCTTCCATGAGTCGCAGGATGAGCACGGCGGGGTCGATCCATGCGGCGCCGCGGGTGGGCCATGCCCAGTCGATCAGGTGGGCGCGGTCGGTCATGAGCATGTTGTGCGGGGCGAGGTCGGTGTGCAGCAGGGTGTCGCCGGCGAGCTGCTCGACACCGGCGGGGCCTGCGTATCCGCTCCATCGCTGCTCGGCGAGCTTGAGCTCGATGGGCGGGAAGGGGGTGTCTTGGAGCTCAATGAGGGCGCGGGCGACGAGCAACAGGTCAGGGGAGCCGGGGGCGTAGTCGGCGTGGCGGCCGACGATGCGTTCGTATCCGATCAGGTCCCATCCGGCGGCCTGTACGTGCCAGAGCAGCCGTGGGCACGATGCCGGTAGATACGGGTTGATCGCGGCCTCGCGCTGCTGTGTACGGGCCTGCGGGTGGTCGATCGGCACGCCTTTGACGAACAGCATCGAGTCGGCGGTGTGGACGGTGGCGGCGATGCCGGAGTTCGCGCCGGCTGCTGCTGTCTCGGCGCGCAGGATGGGGCCGGTCTGTTTCTCGGCGGCGTGACGGGCGTCGAGGGGTAGGTCGTCCCAGTGGATTCGGTCTACGGGCATGTGGGGTTCCTGGGGGGTGGACGAACGAGCCGCCCCCGACCTTATGACGGGTGGGGGCGGCTCCGTGGCGCGTGTCGGGTTTAGTACGGCTGGTCGTCGTCGGCCTGACAGGAGCAGCCGAGGCTCTCGGAGAACGTGCCGATCTCCTTCGTGATGCGGATCTCGTCGTCAGCGATCGGACGCGAGGTGATCGCGACCGGGAGCGGGCCGGCGGCGGTCGGGCGGGGCGTGATCGCGACCGGCACGGGGCCGGTGGAACGCGTAGCGATCTCTTCCGTGGTGCGGGGCTTGATGGCGGTTGCCATGGGTCACCTCACTGGTTCGGGGTCGGGATGCTGGCAGTACATCTTTCGTGGTGCCTTCGCCTCCTGGTAGAGCTTGGCCATGGGGCGGCAGGTGGTGCAGCCGCCCGGATTGCCGTCGGCGTCCTTCTGGCCGAAGGTGCAGCCTGCGCAGCCACCGGTGCGAAGTTGGAGGCCATCGGCGATGCCGCCGAGGCGTTTGAGTCCCTCGATGCCTTCTTGCATCAACGGGATGTGAGGATCGCGGCCTATCTTGCATATGGACGCGTGGCCGAAGGGGTCGGCGTGAAAGAAGGTGTGTCCGGCGTTGCAGCCGGTGAACGGCTTGCGCTCGCGGAGGTATGCGGCGGCCTGTGTGGGGATGGGGGCTGCGTCGCCGGCGATGGTCGGCGACATGTTGGTGAATACGAAGCACTCGCCGTAGCTCTCGGCGAGGCTCACCATTGCGTCGGCTTCGTGCGCGTTGTCGCTTGAGATCACGACGTTCAACTGCAACCGCAGGCCGGCCTCGCGGGCGGCGTCGAGTCCGCGGGTGAAGCGGCCGAACGCTCCGCGGTTGCGAGTGAAACCGTCGTACGTCTCCTCGGTTGCGCCGTAGACGCTGAGGGACATGTGATGTGGCGGGCGGGCGGTGAGTGTCGAGAGGATGTTGTCTTTGGCGAGCTGTGACCCGTTCGAGGAGATGGTCAGCATCATGCCGAGGTCGTAGGCGTACGCGTATGTCTCGGGGAACTCGCGGTCGATCAGGGGCTCGCCGCCGGTGATCTGGAGCCAGAGCACGCCGGCGTCGCGCATGATGTCGAGTAGGCGGATCTTCTCGTCCCTGGGCATCCCTTGGAACTTCTTCAATCCGAGGTAGCAGTGCGGGCAGTCGTAGTCACAGCCCATGTTGATCTCATAGGACGCGCGGGCCATGCCGTAGGGGGAGGGGGCGCGGACGATGGCGGTGTCGCGCAGGGGCTGGCGAGGGTCGAGCTCGAGTCCCCATGCCTGGCTTGCGGCATCGATGAGCCATTGCGGAGATGGGTCGCCGGCGCTCGCAGTCTTGCTCAGTTCGAGGTACCGAACGTGCGGGAGCTGCACGCCGCTGTCGTGACCGGGTCGTAAGACGAGGTACTCGGCGAGGAACGGGCTAACGATCAGTTCGTGCGATGGTCCGGGCATTGGTTCCCCCGTCAGGGAAGGGCGGGTAAATGCATGGAGTTTGGTGCCGTCATGCACGACGAGGGCGGGAGAATGGGCAGCAATGCCTCGTCGCCTACGCGAAAGATGATGAAGGGGTGCACGGTCCACTCAACCCATTGGCCGTTATTGCTGATTGAGAAGCCGCAGGGCTCGCCTCGGTGCAGTGCGGCAATGGCGCCGAGGCATCCGCCCTCGTCCGTCCAACTCAACGCCCGGTGACGCTCGATGGGGGGCAGGGCAGACGCGAGGGTGCGTACGGCCACTCGGACAACGCGGATTGCCTCGGCCGGATTGGTGGCCGAGTGGCGGGCCACGCTGGCGCAGCCGCCGGCGTTCAGTGAGCTGTACGTGATCCGTTCGCACCAGAACGCTTGCGACGTGCCAGGCGCGAAGCCTAGTTCGAGCGCAGTTGTCCCCGCCGGGAATGCCGGTGGTTGCATAGGTCTGGCCTCCTGCCGCGGCGTCACGGTTGCCCCCTCTCCGTCGGCGTAGGAATGGACGGGAGGGGGCAACCTCGGGGACTCTCTCCCCAACAAGCGCAGAGGCAGGGAGAGTTACGCCATTCAAGGCACGGTCCTGCCTGGAATCGACCGAGAACGGCGACGCACAGCGACGGTAGCGCCACTCAGAGGCCCGTCGCAACGGTGGGACGTCCCTATGTTGTGCCGGCATATGCCAAACGCCCCCCACCTGTAAAGATGAGGGGCGCGTGCGGAGTTGGTCGTCAGATCAGGTGATCGAACTCCCCAGCCTTGACTCCCAGGATGAACGCCGCCAGCTTCTGGCGACTCGTCGTGACGACGATGTCCGGGTCGTCGCTCTCGCGCATCTTGATCTCGCCGTCGACGCCGGCCAACTCGACACAACTTTGATTGTCGTCGGCCCCTGAAAAAGAGGACTTCTGCCATGTGATGGGGTCGGTCATGCCGCTTGACTCACATTTCCTGTGCGATGCGTTGGATGAATTTACTCGACTCCTCGGCGTCGAGTGAAATTTCCTCGACTGAATCGAGCAGTGCCCGGTATCTCGTGAGTTGAGCCTCGGCGTCCAGAAAACCGCTGTCGAATGCACTGTCGATCTGGACGGTATCTAGTTGCGGAATTGTGGCGCCTGCGTAAAGCATCGAGTGGACCGAGCCGGTGATCTGCCTATCGAATGGGATGATGCGAATGGTTACGCTCGGCCACAGGGAGACTTCATGCAGGAATTCGAGCTGCGATCGGATGATGTCTGCGGAGCAATACCGCATTCTCAGTGCAGCCTCGTGAATGAGCGCCTCGAACTTCGGCGGATTCGGGCGATCGAAGATTTCGCGCCGCCTCATGCGATGCTCTACGCGTACGTTGACCTCAGATGCTGGTAGATCTGACACGCCACTCAGGATCAGCTCGCGGGCATAAGCGTGAGTCTGGAACGGGCCCGGTACGTGCAGCATGTGAATCGCGCGTATGTAGGTTGCATGGTGTTCTAGCTCGGCGAGGTCTAGAAATCCTGGTGACAGAATTCCGCGATAATCCTCCCACCACCCTTTTTCGCGCTCCTCGGCCATACTCGCGAGTGCGTCGATCAGGTGTTTGTCTGTCGCCGAGCAATGGGCGGCGATTCGGCGTACGCGCTCTGCGCTGACCCCGTATCGGCCCGACTCCAGATGGCTTACTTGGGCTCGCTCTCCACCCAAGAACGCCGCAACCTGAGCTCCGGACATGCCGGCCCGTTCGCGCAGTTTGCGCAGCTCTGCGCCCAACCGCTTCTGTCGGGCGGTTGGGTAAGCCCTTGGCGGCATGGGCCCCTCCCTCTCCTGGTGCCTATGAGTGTGCCGCCCCACCCTGCCACCGGTCCACTCTTATGGATGCGACGGCCGTCCCACTGTTGCGCCGTCCCACTGTTGTGCCCTACCTTCCAAGCAGCGACGCACGGCGCCATGCGGCCCGAAGTGCAGCCATCTGCAAGCCTGTTGAGGGCTTCCCGGGGGGTGGTCAGGGACACGGGCTGTCGCGCAGCAGCGGCGCAACCGTCCGCGTTGGGAGACGACGAATGACGACCGCAGCATTAGCACCTCCCGCACCATCTGCTCATTACTGCTTCATCGGGCCGAACCTGCCGAGTACGCCGCGTGTGGCGCGCGATTGGCTGGTCGCCCTCGTCCGGAGCACCGGACACCCACAGCTCGCCGAGGCGGCGCAGTTGTGTACGTCCGAGGTCGTGACGAACGTGCACGTTCATACGCGCACCCCTCAGATCGTTGTCGAGGCCGAGGTCAGCGACCTCCACGTGATGGTCAAGGTCTACGACAACCGCCCGCACCCGCTGCCTGAGTCCGGCGAGTGGCGTTTGAGCGAGGAACGCGGCCGAGGGCTGGACCTCATCGACAGGTACGCCGATGCGTGGGGGGCAACTTTCTACGGCGGGCGCATCCCCACCAAGAAGGCCGTGTGGTTTCAACTGACCGAGCACGAGAGGCAGGCGGCCTGATGCTCCTTTCAACTGACAGGGCGCTGTGGGGACTTATCGCGGTGTGTGTCGGCCTCGGGGTGCTCGCCCTCGCAGCGATCTACGGCTCGATGCCGAGTCCCGACCGCGCGTTCTCGCCCCCGCCTGTCGATCAACCCGGTTTCACCTTCTCTTGCTACTGCTACAACCGGCCCCTACGCGTTCTGATCGTGGACCCAACGGCACAGGTTCGGATCGCAGCACCACAGCCGCAGCCGGCCGCACGTGCTCGCCATGCCAAGCAACCACCAGGCCACCGCGCCCGCTCGGATAACCACGTCTCCTACGCGGGGGCGGGCGGCGGAGGGGAGGGGGCATAGTTCCCGAGCCGGTGGCCGTATAGGTCCATCCGCACGGCGGGCCCCCAAGGGCCCCTGTCCGCGGCTCGGTAGGGGTCCTCTCCTCGCTCCCCATCAACGACAAAGGCGCCCCCGTTCAACGGCATTGAGCCGGTGAACGGGGGCGCGTTGGGTTATGGGTTGGCGAGCTGCCACAGGGTGAGGGCGAGGCCGGCGACGGCGACGAGGGCGAGGATGCTCGGCAGCGGCCATCGGGAGCGCTCGAGGGCGTCGAGCCGCTGCTCGTGGTCGGCGAGCTGCCGGTCGGTCTGGTCGCTGCGCTGCACGAGCAGGGCGAGCGATCCGTCGATGCGGGCGAATCCGGCCTCGACGACTCCGCGCAGCCGCTCGAGCTCGAGGGCGACGTCGGACGGCGAGGGGTCGGTCACTGGCTCCCCCCGCTCTTGCGGTCGAGGGCGAGCAGCTCGTCGTCGATGCTCGGCGCTGCGCGCAGCCAGGCCGGCAGCAGTCGCTCGACGACCGGGAGCGCCATTACGCGGGTGAGTCCGCCGGCGACGGCGAGCGCGACGGCGACGCCGGCTGCGGTCTGCGGGATGCCTGCGGTATCGGTGATCAGCGGGAGGCCGGCGGCGATGGCGAGCACGGTCTGCACCACGGTGCGGACGGTGCGGCGGGAAGCGTCAGTCATAGGGGTGTGCCTCTCTGGGAGCGAAGGAACGGGCCACCCGCGGTGTGTGGGTGGCCCGTTGGGCGGGGTGGGGTTGGGTTAGACCTTGGGGACCTTGAGCGCGTCCCAGGACTTGCGGCCGGGCCAGCCGTCGGCGGCGGTGCCGCTGTATCCCTGCTTGCGCTGCCACTTGGCGTACGAGCGGATGTCGGCTGCGGTGAACTGCGGGCCGGGGCCCGAGCTATAGGCCGAGCAGCCCTCGGCGACGAGGCGCCGGCCCATGGCCGTGACGATCGGCGAGCGCGGGTACCGCTTGAAGAAGTCGACGCCGGGGAACGGCTTGAACTTCGGCGCCGGCACCGGCTTGCCGGGCTTGGTGGCGAGCCGGCGGTCGATCCGCTCGCGCATCGTGGTCATGCTGAAACCGCGCGGGTCCTGCTTCTGGTTGGTCCACTCCTTGTGGCCGATGACGCTCGCTGCGCTCCACCCGTAGGCGCGGCAGATCGCGGCGGACGCGCGCTCGATCGCCTCGAGCTGCGCGTCGGGCCACGGGTCGGCGCCGTTGCCGAGGTTGACGCACTCGAACCCGTAGAAGTGTGTGTTGCCGTCGGCGCTGCGGTCGTTCGGGGCCGGCAGGGCGCGCTCATCGGCGACGGCGGCGAGCACATCGGCGTCGCCGGCGCCGGCGTGGTTGGCGCGGCCGGCGCTGATCAGATAGACGGTGCCGTCCTTGGCGATCACGCCGTGACAGAGCGGGCCGGGCAGCTTGGCGTATCCGTCGTAGCAGAGCCGCACCGAGGCGTCGGTGCCCGAGCTCACGGTGTGGTGGATGATCACGCCGTTGATCGGGCCAAAGCTGCCCATGTGGTTGCGGTTGTGGGTGCGCCACGACCCGTACTCGACGACCTTTGCGCCCTCGGCGCGCAGGATCGAGACGAGGCGGTCAGGGGTGAATGGGGTTGCCATGCGTGGTTGTCTCCAGACATGAAAAAGGCCCCGGTCAGCAGGCACGGGGCGTACGAGAGGTGGTGCGGGAAGGGTCAGGCGAGCGCGGCCCAGAAGCGGTTAGCGCCGTTCTCCATGGCGCCGAGCGCGATGGACGCGGGGGCCGAGGCGGCACCGGTCGAGTAGACGCCGAAGCGGCGCACGACGCTGTACCCGAACTGATTCGGCGGGGCGCCTGCTCCGGACTCCGAGGCGAGGAGCATCGGCCCGTCGCCTGTGCTCGTGTTGTATTGCAGGCGCCACGCGACGTAGTAGACGCCGGCCGCGGCCGAGTAGGCGGCGGTGAGTGGCGAATTGATCGTCGCCCCGCCGGCGTTGTGGACCTCGGCCGGCTCGTACGTCGCGGTGGACATGTCGCCGGTTGCGGCTACGCGGCTGCCGGCCGAGTTGTAGATCGCGGCCCATGAGCCTGTGGTGAGTCCGCCGGCGTATCCGGTGGCGAACCAGACGATGCGGTTGATCGTGGCGGGTGTGCGCAGGATGACGGCGGTTAACCGTATGGGGCCGCTGCCGGGGTAGAGGGCGGTCGACTGGCCGAGGGCGGGGTCGAATGCCCACGTGAGCAGTCCGTGATCGGAGGGCAGCCACTCGCCGCCCCCGAGCGCGTCCACATAGCCTTTCCGGGCGAGGTGGTTGTCGGCGGTCGGCGCGGCCGAGCTCGACGGAACGCTGCTGAACGTCTTCGACCCGGCAACAGTCTGCGCCCCGGTGAGCAGGACTGCGGTACCAGTGGCCTCGGCGCCTACGTCGCCGGCGACGAGGGTTACGGCGCCGGTCTTGCCAGCGACGGACTGCACAGGGATGCCCGCGGGCTGGACGTACCGCGCGTCGCCGGCGGTCTGGTCGAGGGCGCCGATGTCGGCGGCGGTGAGCACGACGGTGCCGGTCTTGCCGTTGACCGAGTCGACCGCGCCCCCACCCCCGCCGGCGGGGAGCTGCGCGGCCGGTACTTTGCCGGACGTGTCGAGCTGCGCCACGCCGTTTGCTGCGCCAGCCGCGGTGGTTGCGAGGGCGCCGACGTCGCCGGCGGTAAGCGTGATCGAGGCCGAGCTCTTGCCGTTGACGGACTGCACTACGCCCGGGGTGCCGGCCGTACCGGTGGCGCCGGTTGCTCCGGGGTCGCCCGTGGACCCGCGCGCGCCGGCCGGACCGGTCGCGCCCGTATCGCCCTTGGGTCCCGGTACGCCGACGTAGTTGGGTTTCGCGGGGTCGGTGGGGGCGATGTCGGCGAGGTCGACGAGCGGGGTCGCCCGCGGTAGCAGGATGTTGTACGAGCGGCCGGCGGGGATGCCGGCGAGCTGCTCGGCGACGACGTACGCCCATCCCGACGGGTCCATGTCGGGTGCGTCCGTCGCCGGCAGAGTGGCCTCGATCGAGCCCTGCGCGTCGAGCTGCGCGACGACCGGGCCACCGAGGATCACATCGGACTGCGGAAAGGTGAGCTGCGCCGGTGCGCGAAAGACGACCGATCCGGACAGGGGCCGGCCGTCAGGTGAGAGGTACCGGCCGCGCACGGTCACTGTGGGGATGTCGTCCGGCAGCAGAGGGCGACCTCCTTAGACCGGTGAAGCGGACGAGTCGCTTGTAGCAGCACAGGGCTGCAGCGAGTCCGAGGAAGGGGCGCGTGCAGGTACTGCGGGAGCGGTCCACGCGCCCCCCGGGTGCGTCCGGGTCAGGCGTGCCGTCATCTGCATCAGATTCGTGCCGAATGCGCCAGCGCCGTCGTCGGTTCATCGCGTTCCGAGCGTCGATGTCGGTGGGATACGTGAGGATGTCGATGTGTTGACGATCGGTCATTTCATCGTGGGTATCGAGCTGGTGCTCGGGGTCGGGATCGCTCTGCTCCACATTCCTGGACCGGTTCAGCGCTGGTGGTCGGGGTCTTTGGAGCGCTTCGAGCGACTGCGCGTCGCCTCGGGGGTGCGTCGAGCTGCTCCGCTTCTGACGCAGATACTGCTGCTGCCGCCTCGAATACGAGATCGTGTCGGCGGCCACGGATTGGCCCCTCGGTATGTCGTGCGGTGGTGGCGCGCTCTGCCCCTGGCCATGCCAATCAAGACACTCCGGTTTGTCTTGTTGCTACTCGTCTTGGTGCACGTCGACGACATGGCCGACTGGGAGCATCTGCGGTTGAGCGCGGATCCAGGACCGAAGCCTGGCGTGGTGCAGGAACTGCTCAGCAGCATCGTGGCTGCGCCGATGTCGGTGCATACCTGGGGCTTTGGCAGGATCGGCACAGTAGCGAAATTCCTGGCTTTCGCCCTGATCTTGGTCGCCGAAGTGCTGCTCATCAAGCGCACAGACTTGACCAGCTCCGGCAGTGGCGCGACGTATGCCGCCTATGACCTGGAGGCCCTCGCCGGGTACCCGGACAAGAAGAGCGCGCGAATGGAGTACCGGCGCTGTTGGCCGGTCGTTGCACTGCTGACGGTCGCAACCCAGTGCGCCACAGTTCTCCGCCGCTGGGAGGAAACCCAGCCGGACTGCCAGATCCCGCGAGTTTCCATGCAACCGGTTGAGCAAGCCATCTGGAGGGCCCATCGCACCCGCCGCGCCAAAGCCAGACGGCACAACGAGCGGCAGTTCAAGGCGCATGCCGCACTGGTGGTAGGCGCGCTACGAAGGGCCGAAGCGCGGCAGGACTCCGAGCCGGGCCGCGCCCTTGAAGACCTCATCGTGATGCTGCTGACAATCGCCGAACGCTACGCCGAGGGCCGCATCGACGACCTTCTCGATGCAGATCAACTCGCCGGTGTGGCTCCGGCCGCGCCGAGGGAGCGATTGCGGCTGGTCGTGGTGGGGCTCGTGGTCGTGCTGGTCATGGCTGGTGCGGCCGTCCTCGGGTTGCCCGAGGCTGCACTCGTCCCTTTGCTGCCGGTGGTGGTGCTGTTCGTCGCGGTCGTCTTCAACCGCGGTCGGATGCCAACTGCGGGGCAGCTCACCGATTTGATCATCCCTCGGTGAGGCTGAAGAGCCCATGTTGAAGCCCTACCCCGCCTCACCATGTAGGACGCCGTCTTAGTCGTCAACGGCGCGCAGTCCGGGCTCGGTGGCGGAGGGCGCCGCGGCCGGCTCGGATGGGAAGGCGTCGGCCTGCGGTGGGGGCGGTGGCTGGTAGGGGTACTCAGTGCCAGCGCCGGGGCCGGCCTCAGCCTCGGCGGGCGCTGCGCTGAACCCGCGTGCTGCGAGAGTGTTCGGTGGCGGGTCGGGTATCTCGGTGATCGAGTACGTCCGGCGCGTGAAGCCCCCGAGGCAGTTGCAGCGCACGCCGTTCGATCCGGATTTCTGCCGCGCCTGCACGCGGAAAAACACCGTTTGCTCGAACTCGGCGCGGTCGAGGGGGAACGTCCACCATTGCGTTTTCCACGCGATCGACGTCGCCGGCGCGGTGACGCTGCCGGTGCCTATGTCGGACCAGTCCGGTTCGCTCGCGAGGCGGTACTGCACCTGTACCTCGCAGGTGGTGCCCCCGCCGGCGCCGAACTCGAGTTGAATCGAGGCGACGGGGTTGTGTGCCTGCACGGTGGCGAACCACATGTTCACAAACGTCGAGCTCGTGATCACGTCGTCGCCGCCGAGCCGTTGGAACGGCAGCGGCAAGGCCGGCGATCCGATGCCGCGCCCCGATGTCGTGTCGTCGCCAATCACGATGTGCCCCTTGCGGTCCCAGATGCTGACGGCCTGCGTGCCGGCGCCGCCGATCTCCGGGCTTGGGCTCGCGCGGACGGTGAAAGCCGTTGATCCGTCCTCGCGTTGCATGACGACGCCTTGCTGCGGGGTGCCGTCGGGGTGATTCCAGAACGGCCCGAACTGTCCGACGCCGAACAGGCCGGTTCCGTCGGGTGCGTAGACCTCGAGTGATCCGCCCTCGGCGATCTTTACGAGGCCGTTCGTGATCTCGTTAAGGGCGGGGCGGATGCTGGCGCGGCCGGTGAGGGTGCGCACCTCGCGCTCGAGTGCGCGGATGCGGTCGAGCAGGTCGAGCGGGATCGCAGCCATCTAGGCGGCCTCCAAGTAGAGCTTTGCGGTTTCGGGCCGGCCGCGGAGCGGTGGGGAGATGGCGAGGCCGACGACGCGGTACCGCTCGTCGAGTCCCTCGGTGAACCACAGGTCGCGTATGCGGAGTCGGATCGTGGCGCCGAGCAGCGCGGGCGAGAGGGCGATGCGGTCGAGGGCGACGGTCACCTCGGGGATAGCGCGCGGATGCACTGAGGCGGCGAGGTCAGCGCGTGCGTGCCCGGCGAGGGTGGCCGGCTCGGTCACGGTGGAGTAGTCCGAGGTCCCGTCGAGGCGCGGCCAGCCGGCGGCGATTTCCTCGTCGGCGACGAGGAGATCGGACATCAGGGGCAGTGACTCTTGGGTCTGGTTCCGGTTGTCGCTTGCTCCGCGGGTCTGCCACGCGTTGGCCTGTACGGTCGCGTCGATGGGCCAGCCGTACGAGAGCACAGGGCCGGGGTGGTCTAGGACGATCTCGGATGTACCGGTCTTGATGATGGGCGAGCCGAGTTGCAGTTGCTTGATGCGCCGGCCGCTGCCCGGGTCGCGGTAGCTTGCGACTCGCCACTCGAACCCGTTCTCAACGGCGCCGAGTTGGTCGATCAGGTCGCGTATGCGTGGCTGGTCGTAGCGGCGGTACGTGCGGTCGCGGAGCACCCCGGACAGTTCGGGCCCGTACTCGATGCCTATGTCGCCACCGTCCACACCCTGTGCGTAGTCCAGCAGCCCGCGGACGATGTCGAACTGATCAACTGCCGTGGCCTCTTGGGTGTGGAGCACGATGCGGTGGTCGAGGTAGCTCGCCCATCCGCCGGCCTGTATCTGTAGGCCGAGGTACCCGCGGTCGTTGCTGGTGACATTGGCAGTCCACAGGACGCCGCCCCACCAGATTTCGGGGCCGCGCTCGATCCACAAAGCAGTACGGCCCGGCTCGACCGCGGCGCGGACGCGGGCGGCGAGCTGCCGGTTCGGCAGGGGGATTGTCGCACTGGCGGCGCCTACCTTGCCGATGTAGTCGTCGAGTGACACGTCGGTGACCGGCAGCGCGTCGAGCATTTGGTCGGTGCGCATGTCACACAGCAACAGCCGGTATCCAGGCTGAAGATCCATGTCCCCCCTTACCTGGCGATCAAGGCTGAACAGGCCCTAGCATTAGGGCGGGTTCTGGTTTCAACGGTCGCTCACCCATTTGGCCGTTGGAGGAACATCAGAACCCAGAGCTCTGTGAACTGATGCGGAGCTTCAGAAGACTTCGGGGGTCTTTCTGAGGCTGATGCGTCGGTCGACCTCCCCAAAGCGAAAGGGAAGTCGACCCGTGAAGCCCGTGATTTCGGTCCGCGCTCTGCTGATCGCTATTGCTGTCCTGTCTGCACTGCTCGTGGCAGTCGTGGCGGGCGTTCTATCCGCAGCCTCCGGCACCGATGCACCCGCGGCCGTCCTGTACGGCGGTGGGGCGTTCGTGCTGTGGATGACTCTTTGCATCTCCCTACTGTCAGCGCTGCACCTCCTTGACTGATGACACCTGCGGCAAGGGCCGTCTATGAGTCGAGCGGGTACTGCACCCCGGACAAGGCGGCCCAGGTGGTCAGGCCCGTACTGGAGATCAGCCGCAGTTGTCCGCCGGTCTGTGCGTCGAGCTTGATGTCGACGCCGCCGGCGGCGATCGGCAGCGAGGTCAGCAGCGCGGGGCGGCAGTTCGCCGGCAGCACCGCGGCGAGGATGTTTCCGGAGTTCGGCAGAGTGCCGGACGTCGCCCAGGACACGCCGCCGCGCAGCTGCATGAAGGGGACGCCGGCGATGGTGATGCGCCGGTATCTGACCGTGCCTTGCGCGTTGCCGTTGTTGGTGTAGCCGCTCGCCAGGCTTACCGCGGTCCAGCCGACGGACGGTTCGAGGGGTTGCCAGGCTGCGCCGTCCCAGCGATCGAGGCCGGTGCCGTTGTCCCGGTACTGGCCGGGGTACGAGCCGGTGAAGCTGAGTCCCCATCCGCGCGGGATGATCCCGCCGTACGCCGCGGTGTAGTGCCGGCGATCGGCGAGCGCGCTCGCCCACGTGATGCCGCCGGTACCGGCCGAGGCGCCCGCGGGTACGGTCACGTCCCACAGCCGCAGTGCGGCCGGCGGAAGGGTCGGGGCTACGGGCGTTGCGAGCGGCTCGCCTTGGATGATCTCGACGCGGGCGAGGGTCTGCTCGCTGGTGTCGTACAGGGCATCAAGGACGCGCAGCACTACCGAGTCGATGCGTGCGAACTGCGCGTGTCCGTCGGCGAGCGTGAGCGACTCGGGCGAGGTCACAGCCACCGGATACGCGCCCTGTGCGGCGGTGCCTTGCACCAGGGCGCGGCCGGTAGCGATCTGGAGCTGCATGGCGGCGACGCCGGTCGCATTCAGCGGGTTGCCGCCGGCGATCACGCCGTCGCGGCTGGTCATCGCCGAGTCGGGCGCCATCGTCCCGAGCGGGGCGAGGCGGGTGTCTTCTCTGGTCTGTCCGTTGGGCAGCAGCCATGCGGCGCGCACGGTCACGGTGGGGAGACCTCCTTACCAGTAGGCCGAGCGCCATCGGACAGAGCACGAGGCGCGCGGGTCGGCCGATCCCGGGGCGGCGCGGAAGGACAGCAACGCGGTGCCAGGGGCGAGGGTGAACGTGTTCTCGGGGACGCTGCGCGCGGTCGCGGTGTAGAGCCGGCTCGCGGTGCGGTTGAGCTGGACCGTGCCGGCGGCGGTGTCGACGAGCAGTGTGTCGTCGGCGGCGAGCTCGATGTCGTACTCGAGCACGTCGCCGGTACCCAGGTCGGTTAGGGAGGGAAGGGCGACGGGGCCGCGGAACGTGATCACGGGATGCGCGGCGGCGTCGCCCTCGTTGCGCGCCACCACCGTTCCGGTACTGCCGGGCGCCCCGAAGTCGAGCGGGAAGTCGAGCCGCTCGGGGCCGGGGTCGAGGTGGAAGTCGAGGCCAGGCTCGGCCATCGGCAGGCGGGTCTCGACCTGCTGCTCGGCGAGCGAGTAGCGGCGCGGGTCGCTTGCCTCCCATTGGATGGCGGCGCCCGTGATCGTGCCGAGCCGGTAGCCGAGGCCGACCGGAACGGCGCGCCGCACCACTCGCGCATAGGCGAGCAGAGGGCCGCGGTCGTCCAGCCACACGACGAGCGGCTGCTCGTCCTCGACAACGGTCGTCGCGGCGTTCAGCGTCCGCACAGTGGCGCCGATGGTGGCGGCCGGCGCGCGCACGATCACCTCGTCACAGGTGATCGTCCGCGGCTGCGCGAGCAACCGGCCGGGATAACTCCCGTGCGCATCAGACCGGTTGATGCTGCCGGAATCGAGCGCGGGGAGGTCCTCCCACCCGGAAAGCGTCCGCCACCGAAACGGAGTTCCGGGGCCGAGCAGCAGCTCGTCGCCGTATTGGATGTGTCCGGGCAGGGTGACGCGGTCGCCCGCGGCCATTGCTCACCCCCTCGATTTCATGTGCCAGGCGAGCGCGTTCGCGTTCTGCTCAGGGGTGCCGGTGTCCGCGGCGTGCCAATGCTCAATGCGGACCGTCGGGCCGGCCGAGCCGAGGCCGAGTGCTCCGGGCGAGCCGTACCCGCCGGCGCCAGCGTGCACCACGCCGGGCATGGCGGGGGAGGGGATGAGTGTCCGCATGGTGCGGTCGACTGCGCCCTGCCCTGACCGGATGCCCTTGACGAGGCCGGCGGGAATCCAGCGGCCGACATCGCGCGCCATGACGCGCGAAGGTGAACTGATTCCCAGTGCCTTAGCGATGGGGCCGGGAATCATGTTTTTCGCGAACGACATGAGCTGACTCTTTAGCCAACTACCCATGGCCTTAACGCCGTTGAGCAGCCCGCGTATCAGGTCCTTTCCCTTGTCGTACAGCATCGTTCCGAAGTTGCCGAAGTAGCCGGCGATCTTGCGCGGCAGTTCGCGCACCCACGCGAGCATTTCGCCCGCCTTGCGTACGGTGCCGTCCTTAATGGACTGCCAATGCTTGATAATCAAGCCAACCAACGTGAAGTTAAGGAAGAAGCTAACGAGCTTCCCGGGGAGCCCCTTCACAAAGTCCACTACGGCATTCCAGACGCGCAGCGTTCCGGCCTTGATGGAATCCCAATGCTTGATGATCAGGCCAACGAGAGTGAAGTTCAAGAAGAACTCGAGCAGCTTCTCGCCAACCCATTTGATCTTTTCCCAAATCCAGTCCCACACGGCGAGCGTCGCGGCTTTGATCGTGTCCCAGTTGGCAACGATCAGCGCGACGAGGCCGACCACTGCGGCGATGATCAGCCCAACGGGACCCATGGCGATAAGCCAGGCTGCCGCCATGCGAGCGGCCTGTATGAGCGACTGCGTGCCCATGAGGACCCACGCGCCGACCACCCGCAGCGCGGTCCCGGCGGCGGCGACCCCCTGCGCAATCCAGCCGGCGAGGATCACCGCGTTCGTGGCGACGAACCGCGCCGCGGCGGTGACGCCGGCCACGGTCTGAGTCGCCCAACCGGTGACAACGGCGACCGTGGTTGTTCCTGCCTGTACGGCGAGGCCAATGAGGGCCGGCAGCATCAGAGTTGTGATCACGCCGGCGGCGATGGTGAAAGAGGTTGAGTGCTCCTCAACGAAACCGGCCGCGGACATCAGGGCCGAGCCGAGGGTGCCGAGCCAGTCGAACAGCGTCGACAGGGCAGGGATCACAACGGTGCCGACAACGTCGACAAACGCGTGCTCAAGGCTGCGCGTGAACTGCGTTACCCGCGTCGATGCGTTGTCGCGCATCGTGTCGCCGGCCTTCTTCGCTGCGCCGTCGACGTCGCCGAGTGCCTTTACGGCCGAGCTCGGGTCGAGCGCGAACAGCGCGCCGGAAAGGTCCTCGGCCTGCGTGCCCAACAACTGAACGGCCAGACGCGAACGCTCCGTCGGGTCCTTGACGGCCCGTAGCCGGTCCATCAACTTATCTAGCGCTGCATTCGCGGTCGGGCCACCCTTGTTGAACGCCGCGGCCATCTGATCGGCGTTCAGGCCAATGGACTTGAGTCCGTCCGCAGCCTCACCCGACTTGATGCGAATGTTTAGCTCTTTGAATGCATCGGCGACGATATCGGCATCGCGGGCGCCAGCATTGAGGCCCTGCTGAATGAGCCCCATTGCCTGCTGTCCACTGATGCCCATGTCGCGGAACTGAGTTCCGTACTCGCCGAAGGTGTCGAGCAAGTCCTCGGCCTTGTTGGCACCGTTCTGCGTGCCCTTTACGAGAATGTCGAATGCCTCTTCGGCATTTTTCGCCATTCCCGTTTTGAGCATTTGGCCGACCGCGGCCGAGGTAGGACCGACTTCCTCGCCCATGATCTGTGCGACCTGAGAGAGGCGCCCGCCTACCTTTTCGATCTCCTTCTGCGTTGCGCCCGCGGGTACGAGGCCCTGCTGCCACAGGCCCTTAAGTGCCTCGTTGGCGTCCTCGACGGAGTCCGCATAGCCGCCGCTGTAGAGCGCGCCGGCAGCCTTGCCGAGCCGCTTTGCCTGCGCCGGATCGGCGCCGAGCTGCGCGGCGAGCAACGAGTTTGATTTCTGCTCGTCGAGTGCCTTGGTGACTCCGCCCAAGAGGGCGGCGCCGACGGTCGCGCCGAGCGCGGCCCAGCCGAACGCGCCGAGCTTGTCGCGCAGTCGACCGCTGGCATCCTGCGCGCCCTCCTCGGCGCCGTCGGCGAGTCCGTCGCCGAGCTGCTGCCCGGCGGCGTCGCCGGCGCGCGCGGCCTCGGCGGTGATGTTCTCTGCCGCGGCGACGACGCTTCCCTCGAGGCGCGCCAGTCCGGCGCGTCCCTCGGTGTCGTCAACGGCGACCGTGGCGAGCAGCTCGGCGACGGTGAGCGTCACAGCGGATCACCCCCCGTCGGTTGCGCGGCGGGTAGGCCGGTGATTGCTGCGATCTCCGCGGGGTCGTCGACCTCGCGCGGGGTGCGTGCCCAGAGGCGGGCGAACTTGGATTCGGCCGGCAGGCCGGTGACGAGGACGAGGAAGCGGCGGGTAGAGAGGCCGGCGAGCTCGCCGGCGCCGAGCTGGTACTCGCGGGCGAGGTCCGCCTCGATGGCGCACCAGTGGGTTAGGACCGCGCGCCAGAACGCGCCCGCGCCGGCGTCTTCCCCTTCTTCTTCGTGCTCGCCCTGCGCGCCGCCCGGTTCGCCGGCGCTGCTTTTCCCGCCTTGGCTGCTTCCTGCTCGTCGTGCAGTTCGGCCGCGCGCTGCATGGTCATGGAGCCGACGCGGCGGATGTTGGCGGCGGAGTAGATGAGCACGATCCCGAGCTGCCGGTCGGTCATGCCCTGCTCGGCCCAGTCGTCGAGGGCGCCGTCGCCGAACAGCGTCGACAACATCTTGCGAATGTCGTCGGGGTCCGAGCTGTCCTGTACGCGCTCCATCTGGAGCGTGAACAGCAGCGGCAGGGAGTCGGGCAGTACGTACTCGCGGTCGTACAGGGTGAACGCCACCCGTGGCCGGTCGGGGACCTGTTCGGCGAAGAACGCGTCAAAGTCGGCGGACTCGACCTCGACGAGCGGCTGCTCGAGGGGTTCGCTCACGCGTCACCCCCCGACTTGCTCGCGGTCGTCGCGGCGAGAGTCTGTCCGCCGGCGACGGGGGCCGATGTCGGCTTGCCGGATCGGGTGATCGTGGCGGACCACGAGGTCTTGTCGTTGTTCTCGCCGCCCTGCTCGCCCGGGGTCACGGTGGCATCCCAAACAACCCATGCGGTCTGCGACTTGTGGCGCCACCGCACCTTGTTGTTCGAGTCGATGCCGAGCCGGTAGACCCATACGGTGTCGACGTATGCCTGCCCGGCATCCTGCGTCTTGGTGGTGGGGTTGATGCGGTACTGCCCCTCGATTTCGAGGGTGGCGCCGCGCTGCATCACGTCCTGCTCGTAATAGCCCTCGCTGTCGAAAGCCGTTGTCTCGGCGGTCTCTTCGGACTCGCCCGGATTGTGGGTGAACGAGGTAAGGCCGGCGATCGGCAGCCACGTCTCGGTTTGGGCGGCGGCGTCGAGGACCTCGAACAGCCAACCGCGGGCATCAATGGGCCGACTGTTCGCGGCCATAGGCGATACCTCCTAGTCGGTGCGGTGAGTGGTGGGGTTGGCGACGTCGAGGCGGACGCTCACGGTGTGCTCATGCCGGCCCGAGCCATCGGTGCCGATGGGAGCCGGTGCCTGCTGAGCGACGGCGAGCACAAGCCATGTGCCGTCGGGCAGCTCAAGGCCGGCGAGTCCGTGCAGGGCGCCGTACAGGGCCTCGGCGCGGCGGCGCGATACGCGCGGGTCCGCGGTCCCGCGTACGCGCACCTGTAGCGAGCGGGTGTCGTAGCCGTTGCGGGCGTCCTGCTCGCCGGCGCCGTAGAGCCACAACCCGACTGCTTCGGCCGGCTCGGGGGGCAGGGTCTCGATGAAGCAGTCGCCGGCCGTGCCGGTGGGGTCGTAGGTGAGCAGGCCCTGCGCTTCGAGGTAGCGGGCGATTCCGTCGAGCAGGTCAGCCACGCAGCGCCCGCCGTACCTGTGCGGCGATCAACTCGCCGATGACTGCGGCCTCGCGGTTGGCCGGGTCTTCAAGGAACTTGGCTTTTCGCCCGGGGGAGTGTCGGGCGGTGAGGTCTTCGTGAACTCTGGCGGCGTATGGGGTGTCATAGCTGACGCCGGCGACGAGGTTTTGCTCGTCCACGGTCGCGACGCCGGAGCGCTCGAGGGTGCCCTCGGCGATCGGTACCTCGGTTCGGGACTCGGCGAGCAGGTGCTCGGCGCCGAGTCGCAACCCTCGTACGGCGCCGGCTCGAGCGTTCTTCAGGACGGCGTCGCCGTTCCATCTGATGCGGGTACGGGCACGGCTCATTCGCACGTCACCTCCGTACAGGCGGGCACGGGTAGGCCCGGGGCGGTGTGGTGGGCGACAGTGAGCGCGGTCGCGGTGCGTCCGTCGTGCAGGGTGATGCGGGAGCCGGGTGGACAGTCGATGTCGGGGCCGGCAATGAACGTCGCCGCGGCGTTCACCTCGCGCCCGTCCGGGGCGCGCACCATGCGCGGCGAGGTGTCCACCAGGGCCGGCACGTTCTCGACAGCGGAGCCGTACCTCGGTCCGTACGCGGTGTCGGCGAGGTATGGCTCGATGCGGATGCGGTGGCGCAGCAGGACCGCGGGGACGCGGGTCACCATGGCATCACGTGCCCGGGGGTGAGGCCGGCGCGGCGTAGTGCGCGGTCGGCCCGCGGGGCGAGCTCGACGCCGGTCGTCGCCGCGGTGCGTGAGCTGCGCCCGGACAGCGATACGGGCCCGATCGAGACCGAGTCCCACTGTCCGCCGGCGCCGGTGCCGTCGTCGCCGGCGGCGATTTGGTACTCGACCTGTGCACAGGTGGCGTCGGCGAGGGCGGCCCGTATCGCGGCGTCGAGCGGGTCGCCGTCCTCGTCCACGGGATAGACGGCGGTGAGCAGCGCACTGTCGATGTCCTCGCCGGCCCGTGCGAGCAGTCGCTCGGCGTCCGCCGGGGCCGGCTGGCCGGTCCATGCGGCGAGCTGCTCCGGGGTCGCGTAGGGCTGGCGGGCCACGATCACCCCCTCTTGCCGCGGGCAGCAGAACGGGCCGTCGGCGTCTGCGCCGGCGGCCCGTCGTCCTGCTCGCCTTCTGCTGGCTGCTGCTCGTCCTCGTCGTCCGGAGAGTCTTCCGGCCGCGGGTGGTAGCGGCGGAGCATCATCACGCAGCCCCCTTGGTCTTGAGAACGACGATCCCCTCGTCGTCGAGGCGGTGCGTCGCGTAGTGCACGTGGGTCGTGACGACCGTGGTGCGGGCGAGAATGTCGCGGTCCGTCTCGACGATCGGCCGGCGCTTGTAGAGCAGCCCGAGCGAGCCGCGCCGGATAAGCAGCGCGTTGTACGTCGGGGTCGCGCCGGCGGTGACGGTCACCCGGTCCGAGACGTAGATGTTCACACCGCCGATCTGGCCGATTACGCCGCGCGGGATCACGGCGTTCGCGCCGAGCTTGTCGGCGCTGATGAAATTCGGGTCCTTGAGGATGGCGGCGCGCTGGAGCGAGTGAATGACGATGCCGGCCATGTTCTCGGGGTCCCACTCATCCCCGAACCTGGCGATGCCGTCCACCATGACGTTCCAGGACAGAGCCGCGGTCGACGCGTCGACAGTGATCACACCGGCGGACTCGGCCGCGGCCGTCAGGTCCTTGTCGATCTTCCGGGCGATCAGTACGCCGAGCTGCCTCTGCGTCTCGCTGTAGGGGTCGCCGAATGCGACAAGGCGCGCCTTGTCCGTGATCTCAACGGCCTTGCCGGCTTCCTTGATGGTGGCCGATGCGCCCGGGTCGGTGCCGAGCTGCTCGGTCGTCATCGGCGTGCCCTCGGTGAGGTCCTCGGCCTCTCCAAGCGCCTTCCACTTCGGGAAGTTCACGGAGTCGCCGGGCTTGCCCTCGAGGGTGTTGTCTTCCACGGCGAGTGTGCCCAGCACAAGCGCGCCCTTGAACTTGCCTTGCACCATGTCGGCCCAGACGTCCGGAACGATCATCTGTGCCGCGGTGGTCTTTCCTGCGGGCATGGGGTGAGTGCCCTCCTTATCTATACGGTCGCGGCAGAGAGCTGCCGATACAGGTCGGGGTCGGACTGGTGGAGCTCGACGCGCTGCGCGTAGGTCAGGCGCGCGAACTGCTCAGGGGTGACGGTCGGGGCCGCGCCCGGGGTGAAGTCGGCGCCGCCCTTGGGCGGGCCGGCCGGCGCGGTGCCCTCGGCGCGCAGCAGCGGGTTTGCCTCGACCGCGGCGGCGATCACTGCGTCGAGCCGCTCGCCGAACTTCGGTTCGCTCGGGTCGAGTTCGGAGAGCTGCCGCTCGACGGCGCGGGAGTCGAGCAGCCGAGCAGGGTCGGCGCCGGACTTGTGCGCGGCCTGGTGGGCGGCGAGCTCGACGCGCAGCCGGCGCGCCTCGGCGAGGGCGGTGTCGCGCTCGCCGGCGGCCTGCTCGGCGAGCTTGGCCGGGTCCTGCTCGCCGGCAGCGCCGGACGGGTCGAGCACGCGCCGCAGTCCGGCGAGCAGCTCGTCGCGCTCGGTCTGCGCGAGCTGTGCTGCCTGCTCGGCCTCGGTCGCGCGCTGCTCGGCGGCCGGATCGACCGCGGGCGCGGCCGGGGCCGGCGGCGCTGCGGGGGCGGATGCCGGCGGGGTGCTGCCCGCGGCCGGCGGGGCTGCAGCCGGGTCGGTGCCGGTTTCCGAGGCGGGGGTCGTGGTGGGTTCGGACATGCGTGATCGGCCCTCCGGGGCTGTGTGCGGGCATGAAAAAAGGCCCACCAATTGGCGGGCCATGAATTGTGTGAGAGGTGCGCTACGTCTCTTCGCTGATGGGGAAGGGGCGCGACTTGTTGTACCCCTGCACCCATGCGGTACGGCGTAGGTCCTCGGCGGAGTACGGGCAGGAATTACGCGGGGCGCCGGCGTCACCGGCGGCCTTGCCCTCGTTGACTGCGCGCACGAGCTGCTCGCGCGATCCCATGCCCACCCCTAGAGCTTGCCCTGCTGCGTGTTGCGAGAGTGCCGAGCCGTCTCGGCGGTACTGCTTCGCACGCCGGTGAGTTGCTCGGTGAACTCCGCAAGCGTAATACGGGGGTTGTCCTGCCACCACCGTTTGAGTTCTTCGCTCGCGCGGGCGTAGGCAATGTGCGCCGGCCCGGTGAATAGCCCCTCGGCACTCATGCCGGCGAGCTCGGCCTTTTTAGTGAGCAGATAGCCGCGGCACGCGTCCTCGGCGGCGAGGTACTGCGTGTAAATGTGGTTGCGGTACATCTCCCGGATTTCCTCGCGCGAGTAAGCGGTGCGCTGCGCCTCGGCGGCGTCCTCGCGTTCGGCGATCCATCGCTCGGTGGCAGTCAGGCCGGCGTACCGGTCCTCGTCGACGGCGAGGTGTCCCCACTCGTCGGGACCGGTGAGCGGCTCGAGTGCCTCGTCGATGGCCTCGCGGTTGGCGACGGTGTCCGCCACCGACGTACCCGTGCGCGCCGCGGGCAGCGGCGCGGGCGGGTACCGGCGGTCGAACTCTGCGGCGATCCGCTCGGAGTCCTCGGCGCGCGCATAGCGGATCGCCCAGGCGAGGACGTCGTCGCCGATCGCGGAGAGGTCGCCGGCGAGCCGGCCGTCGGGGAACACGTCGGCGAGTAGCCGGCGCCGGTTGGCCTCGGCGTTGATGGCGCCGCGCTCGGCCTCGTCGACGTGTCGGCCGCGCTCGGCGAGCTCGCGGTCGGACAGGCCGATGAGGTCGCGCCGTGCGGCCGGCAGTGCGGCGTCGACGTCGCGCCGGTCGAGCTCGGCCATGACGCGCAGCAGCTCGTCGTCGCCCAGGTGCGGGAAGACTGCGGCGAGTTCGTCGTCGCTGAACTGCGTAAGCGGCTCGGCGAGTTTCCCGTCGGGGCGCAGCCGGCCGAGCAGGGCCTGCTCGTCGCGCTGATCGGCCTCGCCGCGGATGCGGTCGAGGTCTCTTTGATCGAGGACCCCGGGGCGTATCGCGGCGCCGAGCTGCTTGTCGCTCATCTCCGGCAGGGTCCGCTCGTCGCCCGAGCGCACGCGCGCGGCCTCGATCGCATCCTGCGGTACGGGGCCGTTCGGCGAGCCGGGACGGGCCGGCCTACCGGCGTTGTTCGGCGGGAGGTTGCCGGCGCCGGGCTGCTCGCGCTCGCGCCGGCGGATGAGCTCGGGGTGATCGGCGAGGTGTCCGCGCATCCGGCCCTGCCACGCGCGCACGCGCGCCTCGGCCGCCTTCTTCGCCTCGGGAGTTGTGGCCGAGGCGGCGCGGTTCTTCCACTTCCTGATGTTCCGCTCGATGGCGCGCTGCTTCTGCGTGGCCTCGTACCCGTCGGGGTCTTCCGAGGCGTCCTCGGGAACGCGAGTCACGCCGGGCAGATACGCGGCGACGGAGTGCCGGCAGTTGGGATGCTGAAAGCCTCGGGCGCGTGCCTCGTTGAGCGAGCCGGCGACGTGCACGCGCACGGTGCGGCCGTCCTCGATGGCGTGCTCGACGTCGACCTCGTGCGGCCCGTCGGGTCCGTCGATCGACAGCACCTTGCCCTCGAACGGCTTGCACACGGGGCATTCGTGGGGCGCGTTGGAGACGATGACGAGGTCGAGGCCGGCGGCGCGCAGTCGGTCGGTGTGCCCCTCGACCGCGGCCCGACCGACCGCGGTACGGGTGGCCATTTCGGCGTAGCTCGTCATCTGCCAGGCGCGCCCGCCCTTGTCGACGAACGTGCGCAGCCCGCGGTCGCTGAATCGCTCCATTGCGCGTTGGGTGGCTTGGCGGCGGGTGTCGATGCCGAGCAGCGGCGTTGCCGATACCTCGGAGATCACTTGCCGGTACCCGTCCTCGACGCCGCGAAGAATCCCGCGGTGTGTCTCGGTGACGAGGTCGACGGATTCCTGCGCGAGGCGGTCGACGGCGCGCGTTGCGGGGGTGGTCTCGGCGATGCGCCGGGCGTCTGCGTCGCCCAGGGCGCCGAGCTCGGCGAGGCCGGCCCGTGCGCCGGTGTTGTACGCCTCGGCGACGACGTCCCATACCTCAAGGTCGACCGCGGTCGACAGGGCGTCGACGACCTGCTGCGCGGCACGGCGTAGTGGCTGGATGTCGCGCAGCTTGGCCGTTGCCCACCCGGGGGCCTCGTACCCGTCGGCCAACTGCCGGGCGACGATGCCGAGCAGCCGCTGCTCGGCATCCTCGTACAGATCGCGCACACCGGCCGAGAGGTGCTCAACCATTCCGGGGTGGATCGGCACGGCACCCCCCCGGAATTTCCCTTTAGTCAGCGACAAACAAGCAGATCAGGGCGGGCGCCGAGCGGTTGCTCGCGGTGATCTTCGGGGCGAGGTAGCTCGGTGGCGTCCTGGCGATCGGTAGGTGCGCTCATGGGGAGTGAAGCGGTCGACTACCGCTGCGCGTGTCCGGCAGTCAGCGGCAGGGCATGACGGTTGCAGCGTGGGAGCCGCTCCCCATGTCCGGGGGCCGCTACGGTTTGCCCGTGCTCGTGGCAACTTTTATCTTCTCGGTCGTCGCAGCGCTTGCTGCTTCCACCGTCGCGTACTGGGCATGGGTCGATCGTCCGCGTTACGCCTGGGGCGTCAAATACAAGTGGGCCAGAGATCCGAATTCAGGCGAGAAGGAACAGACGGCCACCGTTCAGGCGCTCGGTTCGGCAGTGGCAGACTCCGTCGAGGTGAGAGTGACCGGCGGGAGCTCAGAGAAGCGCTCACAGATGAGCGCGCAATCTGAGCCGATCGTCCTCGAAGCCAACCGGCCTGCTGACAGTGCGGAATCTTTCTACCTTGAGATCTATTGGAGGAGCCGACACCCGCTATTGCGTCGTGAACACGGGCAGCGCATCGATCTCCGGACCCTCAAATATGAGCGCTGGCGGTGGACCAAACTACGAACTCGCAAGCAACTTGAGAAGCTCCCTGTTCAGTGTCGTGGCCATTGGTCTGAGGAAGCACGCAAACCAGTCGCTCGAATCCCGAGAGCGCTGTAGCACTGGGGATGTGAAACAGCCATGGGCACACACTGATCGCCGGGACATCGGCTAGTGTCTCGTGATCCTGTTTGTATCACTTCGAGTTGTTTGCAACGAGCTTCTTGATGTTGGTTTGGACGAGGCGGACCTTCGCCAGGATCTCTGCGGCGGTCGCGGTCCAAGTGAATGGTTTGGCCTCGGAGTTCCAGGAGTTGATGTAGTTGCGGATCTGTGTGATCAGGACGTTGACGCTGGCGAAGGTGCCGCGGCGGATCGACTGGCGGGTCAGCAGTCCGAACCAGGTCTCGATCTGATTGATCCAGGACGACCCGACGGGGGTGAAGTGGAAGTGGACGTGTGGATGGTCGGCCAGCCACGCCTTCACCTCTGGCGTGGTGTGGGTGGAGAGGTTGTCCAGGACGACGTGGATCTCCTTTCCGGCGTGCGGCTTCACCGCCTTCTTCAGGAAGGCCAGGAAGTTCACGGCGTTCCGGCTCGACTTGCACTCGCCGATCACTTCGCCGGTGGCGACGTTGAGTGCGGCGAACAGGTTCGTGGTGCCGTGCCGGACGTAGTCGTGGGTGCGTTTCTCGGTGGCCGAGAAGGTCACGGGCAGCACCGGCTGGGTCCGGTCCAGCGCCTGGATCTGCGTCTTTTCATCGATCGAGAGCACGACCGCGCCGCCCGGCGGGGCGAGGTAGAGGCCGACGACATCGGCGACCTTGTCCGCGAACGCGGGGTCCTTCGAAATCTTGAAGGTACCGTTGCGGTGCGGCTTGAGATTCTCCTCGCGCCAGATCCGAGCGATGTAGTGCCAGGACACGGTGACGTTCTCGGTCCGCTTCACGTACTTCGCCAACTCGCGCGTCGACCAGTGCGAAAGACCGGTGCCGGCCGGCGGCGTCATGCGCGTCAGCGCAATCACCCGCGCCCGTACCCGTGCCGGTACCTGTTCCCGGGCCCCGCCGGGACGGTCGCCTTCCAGCCCGGCCAGCCCGCGCTGGGCATATCGGGTCTTCCAGCGGTCCACGGTCGGCAGCGACACCCCGAGCAACTCGGCAATGTCTTTGCGCCGACGTCCCTCGCTCGACCACAGCACGATCCGGGCCCGCGTGGCTATATCCGCAGGCACCTCACGACTGTTCGCCAACTCCCGTAACTCAGCGGCCTGTTCCATGGAGAGCTCCATGCCAGTAGCAACGAGACACGCAAGATCAAGTAACGCCGACGGAATCACGAGACACTAGTCGAGGGTGCCGGCCTGCATGGGGTCGGGTACCGCCTGGCCGGTCTCGGTGAGGATGCGGTCGACCTCGGCCTGCACGGCGGTGTCGTCCCAATCGGGGTGCAGGATGCGCACGCGGGTGTCGACGCTCACGGCTTGCGCCTGTGTGAGCAGCGACAGGGTTTGCGCGACGCTGGTCGGGTCCTCGCTCACGGAGTCGCCGAACACGACGCGGGGCCGCTCGACGACGAGTGAGGGAGTGAACAGCCGGCGGTCGAGCATGAGCTGCGCGTGCAGGATGTCGCCGAGTCCGGGCGCCCAGTAACGGGCCTTGACTCCGCGGGTGGTCATGGACTTTCGCGAGCGCGCCTTGACCTCGGTCGCGGTGACGGCGGTCTGATCTTCCATGCCGAACGTCGCGGCCGAGTAGCCGGCGGACTGTACGGCCTGGCGCACGATCGCGTCGGACGTCGACTGATGCTCGGCGACCCTGATCGCGAACTGCGACAGGGTGATGCCAGCGCCCTGCTCGGTCGGTGGGATCGCGAGCCCCCGCCAGATTTCCCGGTCGTCATCGAACGAGGCGCCGCGGCCGGGGCCGTGGTCGCGCAGGTATGCGTCGGGGACGATCAATCGCGCGCGGGCGAGGCGAATGTCGCGCATCCATGACGACCATGTCTCGTCGAGTGAGTCCATGAGGTCATGCAGCGGTGCGTCGTAGTCGGAGCGTCCGAACGGACTGCCGCGGTGGCGGCGGTTGGGCTTGATGTTGGGGACGTACGCGGCGGTGAGTGCGTCAATGCCGGTGCTGATGGTGTCGCCCTCGGCGTCGAGGGAGTCGACGAGGCCGGCGACGTCGGGGTGCTCGGTGAGCGGCACGCGGGTGCCGATCCGGTCCGCGGTGCCCTGGTAGAGCGCGTGCACGATGCGGCCTCGCTCGTGCCGTTCAAGGTGGCGCCACACGGTGGAGGAGTCGCCGCCGGGCAGCTCGCGCCAGAACGTGACGGCGCGCAGCATCCCGTACGAGAAGTCGGGCACGGCCCGGTCGGGGTGCATGACGGTGAGCAGCGGTCGGGCGACGAGCGCGGTATCCCAGGTGACGCGCAGGAACGCGCCCCCGAGGGCGGCGCTCACCTCGGCCGCTTCCAAGAGGGTGTTTGCCAGTCCGCCGGCCTCGGCGAGCGCGTCGAGACGGTCCTGCGTCGCGCTGTCGGTCACGGTGAGCGCGAGCGGCTCGGAGAACAGCAGCTCGGCCGATGCGCTCGCGATGTCGCCGGCGAGCGGGATGTGCAGGCGGGCGTCTTCCTTGTCGTGCTGCGGGTGGCGGTGGCGTGCCCACAGCCGGCGCCGGCCGTCGCGGCGGCGCTGCTGCTCGGTGCGGTAGACGTCGGCGAGCCGCTTACGGTCGCCGCTGTACCACGCGTCGTTGATCGCTATTTCGCGGTAGAGGGTGGACAGGTGGGGCGGCGGCCACGGGGCGCCGTTCTCAGGCAGCGACACAGCTCACCCCCTGTCGGCGTCGTGCGCGGGTGCGCGCGTTCGCCCTGCACCTGCGGCACTTGCGGGTGCCGTTGCGGGCTACGTAGGTGTTGGCGGTGTCGAATCGGTGCCCGCGGACGCACTCGGTTTGCCGGGCGCGAGCTGCTGCGTGCGACTCGCCGCGCAGCACGTTGATTCGCTGCGTGACTGCCTCGAGGTGGTCCGGATTGGCACAGCCCCTATTGCGACACAGGTGGTCGATCACCAGGCCGGCCGGTATCGGCCCGTTCACTGCCTCGTAGGCGGCGCGGTGCGCGTACTGCCGCTCGCCGTTGACGGACACGCGGGCGTATCCGTTCGGCAGGAGGTAGCCGGTCCACTGCCAGCAGCCGGCGGGGGTGTCGGTGACGCAGGAGAGGAAACGGTCGGTCCAGTCGCGCACGGCTGCGCCCCCCTTGGCATGGGAAAGCCCCGGGCGCCAACAGCGGGCGTCCGGGGCGGAGGTGAGTGCTAGGCCGACTGCGCGATCAGATGGCGCCACTCGCTTGCGGTGGAGTGGACGGCGTAGCGCAGTGCGTCGACGCTGTGATCGTTGGCCTTTACGGGCCGGTCCTCGCCGCGGGCTGCGGCCTCTTCTGACCATGCGTAGCCGGGGATCTCGTCGAGTAGCCCCTCGCATGAGCGGTGGAAGCGCAGCAGGCCGGCGTCGAGCGCGTTCGACACGCTGCGGATGCCGTCGAGCACGGAGTTATCGGCGCGCGCGACGCCGGGGTGCCCATCACTCCAGAGCTGCGCGGAGTAGCTCGCCGCGCTCGGGTCGATGAACGTCCACTCGGGCTCAACCCCCAAGGAAGACAGCCACTTGCGGACCGCGGCGGAGTATTGGGCGTCGGTCATCTGCCGGTGTCGGGCGCGGGAGTCGTAGCGCCATTCGGCGACCGCGTACAGACGGTCGTCGTCGCCGTGGCCGAGCAGGACCGCGGAGAACGGCGCGGTGGTGCCGTAGTCGATGCCGAGCCAGTGCCGGCGCATCGTGGGGAGTTCGTCGACGACGTGCTGCTGCTCGTCGTACATGTCGTAGACCGCGCCCTCGGCGACGACCCACTCGCCCAGGATCATGCGTCGGCGCCACAGACCGGTGTACTCCGCGGTGAGCGAGGCGACGTACGCCGGCGACAGGCTCGGATTGTCGGCGAGCTTGAAGTGCCAGGCGGCGAGGTCGAGCTCGCCGGCCCGGTCGAGGTATCCGACTTTGGCCCAGTGTCGCGGCGAGTCCGGGTTCGTGGTGCCGAGCAGTCGCGCGCCCGGTGCACTGAGTCGTGCGAGGAGCTGCACAAAGAAGGGCTCGGGTAGCAGCGTGATCTCGTCGACGTAGGCGAGGGCGGCGGTCAGTCCTCGCAGCCGGCCCTCGGCGCGCGCGTCCGAGGCGCCGATCAGGTGGACAACGCGCCCCAGGATCACGGCGGTTGTGGCGCCGCGGGTGTGGCGCACCTCGGCGGCGACGTCGCCGAACAAGATCGGATCTTGCAGCGGGTCGACGATGTTGCGCTCGATCGTTTGCAGCGATCTGCCACAGATGATGATCAGGCCCGAGGCCGGCGCGCGGCGTACGGCAAGCAGGAACGCGAGCAAGGACGCAATGGTCTTGCCCGAGCGCACGCTGCCGTGCCAAATGTTGATGCGGGCGGTTGCCTGCCGGATCGAGCCGAGTTGCTTCTCGGAGAGGGGAAGGGCGGGCATCACTCCCCCTCCGCGTCACCTCCAGCCGGCCCGTACAGGGCGTCGGCGAGGCGGTCGAGCATGGCCGCCCCCTTGCTTCCGGTGCCGCTGTGTCGAGCGAGCTCGGCGACCCTGGCGTGCACTTCGGTGAGCGCGCGGGCGGCGGTGGCGTGGTCGCGGGCATCGCGTGCACTCTCGGCGCCGGCGGTGCGGGCGACTTGGCCGAGGGCGCCGTCGAGGGCCTCGTCGGCGAGCTGCTCGCGCTGCGCGGCAGCATCTGCTCGCCGCGCCTCGGTCGCCGCAGCCACGCGGGCGCCCCCGCTGAATGCGAGCCCTTCCTCGCGGGCGATCTTGCTCACGGTGGCGGCGCTGCGCCCGATCGCGCGGGCAATGGCGTTACGGGACTTGCCCTCGGCGTGCAGGCGGCGCACCTGCTCGTGGTCGCGTTCCGTGATCGGCTCGGGGGCCATGGAGGCTCACCCCCTCGGCGGATGCGGGTCAACCGGCTGGCAAGCGGCATACTTCTCCAGTGAGCACATTGTTGGATCTTCTTATCAAGATCGGAACCGGTGCGCTGGGCGGTGCTGGCGCCGCCTTCTACCTAGCGCCTCACGTGAGTCATCAGCAGGAGATAGGCAAGGCCCGTGCTGCGGCGCTGTTGGCACTGCGCGCCGAGGTGGTGAAGCTGCGGGCCCACCTGTCGTATCACTGGCACCGTGCCAAGGTTGAGAAGTCCTACCCGGGCACGTTCCTTCAGTCCTCGGCCCGAGGGCGGTTCGTCTGCGACATGGTTGTGCACGCCTGGCAACTCTCGCCGCGCCGCAGAAAGGCCGTTCGTCGCCATCTCGTCGAGATCTTCGGCGAGTTGGATGTGCGCGCGGCCGAAGAGTTGTCGATGACCCCTCTGAAGGACGACAGGTTTCACGCCGCCAACGACGGCGAGGTCTGGCAGGGCGTGCTCTTGGCCCACATCGAGGAAGTCCAAGAGCTTGGGTTGGAGATGAGCGGCAGCCTGCGAGCCTTCGCCGACGACCCTCTCGACGAGGACAAGTACAACCAAGCCCAGTTGGACCTAACGGAGTTGCTTCGCATCGTCGGAGGAGTCGAGCGGCTCGACCCGTGAGGCACCTACGTTTCCGGGCACGCCGGAGGCGCCCCCAACATTAGGTCACGTATTGATAACGGCGCAACTGATTCGCGTCCGAGATGCGGCCGGGCGACGGAACCTAGATCCCTGGCTACCGGGTGAAGTCACCGCACTGCACAAACTCGGTCGCCTTCCTCGCCTTCGGGCACCCGGGGAGAACGGAGCTAACGCTCCGGCATAAGTCCATACCCGAGTACGGCGTGCGGTGCCTGGTTCTCGACCTGATCACTGGGAGCAACAGTGGTCGGTTCGAGCAGCCATGCCACCGAACCGACCACCTTCACGGAAGGTACGTCGGTCGCATGGAAACGTTCGGTTGGGCATCGGCTGCGGTGGCGGGGCTCGGTGGGTGCGTGCTCGTACTCGGCTATGTCCTCGATCAGGTGCCGGCAGTCGCCGAGAAAGCTGTACGGGCTATCGCCGCGGTGCGCCGGCTGCGCGACGAGTGGCGGGGCGAGTGAGTGCGCCCGGGACGGGGAGGTTCGCCCCGGGCGCGAGGTCACACTGCGAGGCGTTGTTCGGCTGCGGCGAGCGCGCCGACGAGGGCGACGAGGTCCGCCCACCCCCACACGCGCCGGCCGCGGTTGTCGAGCGGCACGGGCGCGGTGCAGTCCTCGCCGGTCGAGCAGGTCACGGTCGGCGGTCCGTCCGGATCGGTGCGCAGGGTGAGCTCGCCGCCGCACCATGGGCACGGTCGGTCGGGTACGGGCGTGGTGCGCTGGTCGAGGCCGAGGGTCCGTAGCAGCCGGCCCTCGGCCGTGCGCGCGGTACGCCGTGCCTCGTGCAGCAGGTGCGGGGGCAGCGGCGCGAATGGCGGTGCGGCGAGCGTGCCGTCGAGCTGCTGCTCGGGCTCGGTGTCCTCGTCGAGCACGCGCCCCTCGATCCACACACACGCGAAGTGCAGACCGTGCGCTCGTGATCCGGCCGCGGCCCCCGCGTCTGCTGCGCCCGGGTTCTGAAACTCCCATCGGTGCGGGTCACCGGGCCCTGCGTATTGGACGGCGGCGGCGAGGGTGTCGGCGAGGGCGAACACCTGCCGCTCGATGGCGAGGCCGGCGTCGAGCGCGTCGAGGTTGAGCGGGGCGGGGTGCTCGCGCAGTACGAGCGGCGCCCGCTCCTCGACGAGCAGCTCGTCGTCGCCGGCGCGCATCGTGTGTGCGAGCTGCCGCGGGGGCCACACGTCGGCCGGCGGGGTCTCGATGGCGAGCAGCAGCTCGCCCCACAACTCCCTTACGGTGCGTAGTGCGTCGGCGGTCTCTCGGCGGGCAATGGCGGCGGTGGTCATCGTGTGGTGCTCCCCGGGGTCGTTCAGTGGTCGGTCTCGTCGAGGGCCTGCTGCGCGGTGACCTCGCCGGCGCACAGGCGCCGGATCGCGTCTGCGAGGTGCCATCCGTCGCCGGGCAGCGCGTCGCCGAGGGCGCGGGCGAGCTGGGCCGCGGTGGCGAGCCGCTCGTCGCGCTCGTCGCGGTCGGCCTCGACCTCGCGTATCGCGGTGTCGGCGGCCTCGATGCGGGAGTGCAGGCGCATTGCTGCTGCCTGCTGTCCGCCGGCGCTGCGCCGGTGGGTGTCGCACTCGGCGACCTCGGCCTCGACGTCGCCGCGGAGTTGGGCGGAGTCCTCGGCGGTGAGCACTCCGCGGTCGGCGCGGGCGAGGAGAAGGCGGAAGCGGTCGCGGCGTGCGTCGCGCTCGGTCTCGCGGGCGGCTATCCGGCCGCGGCGGGAGTCGGTACGGGTGCGGGTGTGGTTCATCGGTCCCCCTCGTTCAGTGCGGTGCAGGTGGTGCAGTGCGGCGGGCAGGCGCCGCGGGTGTCGGCTGGATGCCGGCGCAGCGGGCCGGGGTCGCGCCGGCAGGAGAGCCGGCCGAGCGGTACGCCCGAGACGAGGACGAGCAGCACGGCAAGCGCGGCGAGGTGTTCGGCGGTCACGGGGTCGGGTCTCCTGTCGTTCGGGCACGGAGGGGAAGCAGGCGAGCGAAGAGGCGCCGAGCGCGTCGGGCCTCCCGCGCGCGAGGCGCGACCGGTCGCGCGGCCCGGGTGCTGTTGATCTCCCATCCGTCGATGGCGAGGCGGTCGAGGAGGGATGCGGCGGTCAGGGTGGCGAGGTGCGGGTGCACGTCGAGCGCGTCCGTCAGATGGGCGGCGATCGAGGCGCGAGCAGCGGGCGGAGTCATCGGCGGGAACCTCCCGAGGTGTGGCGGACGCGCGTGTTGCGCGGCTGCGGCGGGGTGGACATGAGGCGGGCGAGGCGGTCCTGCTCGGCCTCGGACTGCTCGACGAGGGCGCGGTCGGCGAGAGCAGCGCGTATGCGGACGGGGTGAGGCTCGGCCGCGTTGCACTGCTGCCGAGGGGCGGCGCTGCACTCGGTGCACTGCGCGTACTCGACGGCGTAGGCGTCGCGCCGGCGGCCGTGCACGTTGCGCAGTTCGGAGCCGCGCGAGTTTTTGCACAGGCGGCGGACGCCGGCGCGGCACTGCTCGTTCGGGCAGGCGACGGCGAGCTCAACGAGGGCGGCGCGGTTGTTGGGCAACGTGGCCCGGACCTCGGCGCGGACCTCGGGGGCGACGTAGGGGCGCGGCTGGTTCTCGTCGACGTTGCGACCGACGCCGGCGACGAGGGCGAGCACTTCCCTCGGCGGGGCGGCGTCGAGTGCCTGCGTGATGCTCTGCGCCGGCAGGGTGCCGTCGGCCGCGGCGGCGAGCTGTGCGCGCCGGCGCTCGGTGAAGTCGGCCCCGGTCTCGTAATCACCCTGGGGCGGTTCGTAGACGGGGTGGGCGGCACCGATGCGGGCCTCGCGGATGCGCGCACGGATCTGCCGTACGTGGGCGGGGGTGATCCACTTCTCGGTTTGGCCGTAGTGGTCGGCGACGGCGTCGCGGGTGTCGTCGTCGAGAGGGATGTCGCGGAGCGCGTATCCCCATGCGCGGGCGTCGGCCTCGCCGATGGTCCGGCGATCGAATGCCGCGCAGAGGGTGAGCAGTTCGGCGGCGTCTGCGGGTGTCACTGGGCGTTCTCCTGTTCGCGGAGTCGGGCGGCGAGGTCGAGTCCGTCGCGCACGCGCTGATCGGTGGTCGAGGGGCGCGAGCCGTGCAACGCAACGACGTTGGGAGCGCGCCCGGTCGAGTCGGGGGCGCGAGTGGGCATGGTGGGAAGCGAGCGCCAACCGGCGAGGAAGTACCGGGCGCTGCGAACGCGGGTGCGGGCGGCCTGCCATGCGCCGCCGGCGTGATCGACGAGGATCTGTACGCCGCAGCGTTCGACCAGGGCTTGCAGCAGCACCCACTCGGCCGGCGCGAGCTCCCAGGACACGACCATTCCAGCGGCGGTCATCGCGTCGACGAGCGGCCGTACGGGCTCGGCGATCCGCGGTTCGTCCGGGCTAGCTTGTTGTCCTCTACTTCCGTAGGAAGTAGAGGGGTAAGGCTTGGTGTTGGCTTGGGGGCCTGTGACACCTTCGGCGGCGTCGCGGTGTGACACCCCCTCTTGACCTGCGCTTCCCTCCTGAAACTGGGGTGGGTTTCGCGTCTGATTCGTCGACGATCCGCGCTCGTTTCGCTTACGATTCGCGGCCGATTCGTCGCCGATTCGGTCTGCATTTCCGCGCGTTCGGCTCTTGGCCTTGCGCTCCGCGGCGGCGGTGCGGTTGGCCTCGACCTGCGCCCGGGTGCTGTTGCGGCCGGCCTCGAAAAAGTCGTGCACCATGTAGTCGCCGGGGGCGGGCTGCGCGCAGCGCGGGCAGTCGTGCCCCTGCTCGTGCCACAGACCGACCTTGACCAACTTGGCGGCCTGTGGGGCGGTGCCGTACTGCTTGGCCACGATGCCGGGCACGGTGCCCTCGGTGAGGTGCTGCGCGGAGTAGGCGCCGCAGCGCAGCCACAACCCGAGGGCGGCGTTACCCGCGGCGATGAACTTCGGGTGCATGTGCGCGCTGTCGTCGATCTTGAACCACGTCACAGGCCGTACCTCCCTTCTGGTGGCTGCGGGGCGGGGTCTCGGGTGCTTCGGGGTGGCCGGCGAGGGCGGCGGGAGTGTGGAGCGGGCAGCGGTAGCCGATGACGTAGCGGCGGGCGCCCGGGGCGCCGCAGTAGCGGCGCCCCGTCCCGTCCCAATGCCGGCAGCGGTACGCAATGGCCGGCGGTCGGATCACTGCGCGGCGGCCTCGGCGACGGCCGGCTCGGCGGCCTCGGGCCAGCCGTTGAACTGCTCGGGCACGTCCTCGACCGCGGGGGCGGGACCGGTGCTCTGTGGGGCCGGCTGCGGGACGAGCTCGCCCTCGATGTAGTCCCCGGGGACGTCGAGCCCCTCGGGCGACGCATCGCGCCGCACGGTCTCGTCGTGCGCCACGGCGCGAGCGAGCTCGGCACTCTTCGGCAGCAACTTGAACAACTGCCGTACGCAGGTCTTGCGGGCCATCGCGTCGTAGTCGGTCGACCACGGGCCAAAGTCCTTGGCCTTGCTCCGCTTACGGATCGTCTCGACGTCCTCGACGTCCAGCACGACGAATGCCGAGCCACCGTTCGTGAGGCGAGCAACGGCGTAGTAGTCCGAGGGCTGGCCCTTGGCGTTGCCGCGCGCCGGTATGTGCTTCAACTTCGGTTCGAGTCCGTACTCGTACTCGAAGAGATCGCCCTCGTGGACGGTGTGGGTGTCGAGGCCGGCGGCGAGCGGGTGCTGCCAATAGAGCTTGATCATTCCTTGGTACCCGAGCACGAGCTGCACCTCGTAGGCGCGTGCCTTCTTGGACCAGAACGGCAGCAGGTACGCCTCGCCGCTCACCCCTCCGGGCTCGAGGCCGAGCTGCGCGCACGTCATCAGGGCGCCGGCGAAGCTCTCTTGCGTGCACTCGGCCAGGTGCTCGACCCTGCGCAGCTCGGTAAGGGCGATGCGGGCGATACGGTCGGCGCCCCCAAGGTGCGCGGGCAGCGCGCGCTCGATCTCCGGGCGCATCTGCTGCACGAACTGCACGAGGCTGGCCGGCTGCGCGGGACGGTTGGACGGGACGGCGGGGGAGCGGGTAGCGCGCTTGGCGACGCGATCGGCAAGGGTGGTGCTCACGCTGCGGCGGACTCCTTCGGGCTCGGGACGATCAGGCGGCGGGCGCGGAACTCCCGGAAGGTGTCGGGGTGTTCGGTGGCGAGACGCGCGGTGTCGAGCGCATCGACGGGTCGCCGGTACTGCTCGGCGAGGTCCGGATGAGCGAGGGCGAATCGATTCGGCGAGAACGTGCCGTTCTGCCGGTAGGTGTAGGCGACGGCGCCCTGTGTCTTGACGACCTCGGCCTCGCCGGCGGTGGCTTTCAGTTGGTTGTCGACCTCGCGCAGATCGGCCTCGACGCGGGCCTCGCGCTCTTTCAGTTCGCGCCGGCGCTCGAGCAGCGGCGCGACCTCGGCAGGGTCGGCGACGGTCACGGCGCCGGCCTTGACCTTGTAGAGGTGGCCGAGCAGTTCCTCGGTGGCCTCGGAACCGTCGACGGCCGGCGGGGTGCCGTCGAGCACTCCCTGCCAGAACTCCCCGACGATCTCGACGAGGTGCGCGACGAGTCCCTCGTCGCGCTCGACGCGGTGAATCAGGAGCCGATTGCCCCCGAGCAGTGCGGCGACATGCGCACGGTCGTAGCCAGTCACGGCGAGATACCAGTGCGTTTGAAGCGCCGGCCCGTCCGGTACGCCGAGCAGCCACTCGTCGAGCTGATAGGCGGACCGTGTCTTGATCTCCAACAGGCTGGACGGCGTCGACTCGCCCTTGTCGAGCACGTACCTGTCGACGTTCGCGAGCATCCAACGGCGCTCGACGTGCGCGAGCGTCCCCGGTCCCTCGACGACGCCGAGACCGGATCGCTCGGCGAATACGCGGGCGATCGTCGGCTCGTGCTCCAGCCCCCAGAAAGCAGCCTCGGCGAGCTCGGGGAGCTGCGGTCGGTCGAGCGGCAGCTCGCCCACCTTGTCGAGGTAGACCTCGAGAGGCGAGGCGTACTTGCTCATGCCGAGTACCGCGGCGACCTCGGAGCCCCCAACTCCCGTACGACGCACGGTGAGCCACTGCTCGCGGTCAAGGTCCGGCGGAGCGACAACGACCCCCGTCGGCGTCACGGTCGCCGGCGCGGCGGTGCTCACTTCGCACCCCCGACGTACCGGGCGTAGACGCGGTACTCGACGACTCCGCCCTCGGTGACGGTGCGGGCGACCGCCTCGAACGATCCGGCCGGCACGTACGCGGCCAGCTTCGCGCCGCGGATCGCCTGAGCCGCGGACGCCGCCCGCTGAATACTGTCCGGCTTGCGCACCACTCCCCACACGCGAGGATGCGACCGCAGCTCGCGGGCGATCCTGGCGTGCTTCGTGTTGCGCTGCGCCGGCGGCGGACCGACAAACTCGACGTTGCTCACGTGCTGTTCTCTCCTCACGCTGCGGACTGCTGCTCGGCGCGCCGGTTTCGCGCCTGGCGGATGCGGGGGGCGAGGATGCGGCGGATCAAGGCGAGCTGCTCGGCGGTCGGCTCGGGCCAGTCGTCCGGCCCGGCCGGGGTGCTTGGCGTCTCGGTGGTGTTCACGGCTCCCCCTCCGTTCTGTTCCACAAGTCGAACAGTCAAGGGCGCATAGCGCATGAAAGCGCCCGCCCTGCTGTTGCAGTTCTCGAACAACGGCAACCGTAGGTGGCGGGAAAGGGCACGTCAACGCAGTTGTGGGGTGTGCGATACGGGGTGGTGGCTGGTTAGATGAGAGTGTTCGAGTTTTGCAACAAGAACAGGAGTAAGAGAGTGTCGGAGACCGGCACCCCCTACGGCACCCCCTTTGGGGATCTTTTGCGTGCCGCGAAGGAAGAGCAGGGGCTCTCGTACCGCAAGCTCGCTGAGCGTGCGGTCGATCCGGAGACAGGGGTAGTGGTGGGCTACACGACCCTGCACCGGATCGCGCAAGACAAGCCGATCATGCTCGAGCCGGGGGTCGTCGGCGCCGTGGCAGCAGCCATCGGTCGGCCCGAGCGTGAGGTGCGCATCGCGGCCTCGCAGCAATATTGCGGCCTCGTTGCCGGCGACCCGTTCGAGGTGAGTACGCCCGAGGCGACTGTTGTCGTAGTGCACGCACCCGGCATGGGCCGCAAGGACATGCCAAAGGTGGAAAACCTGCTCAGGAGGTACGCCGCCGGTGAGCTGCCCCGGGAACTAACCGAAGGTGATCAATCGTCAGACTAGAGAGGGTCACACCGCGTCGTATGCGAGTGACCTGCGGTGTTCGGCGGAGTAGGGTGATTCGGGTCCTCGATTCGTGCATATGTTCGAGTCAAGGTCCTGGCATGCCACAAGGGGGGCACGAACCTTGATCCGCGTTACCCGCACCCAACTCGACACCGGAGCAATCGCAGTCGTCCGCGCAACCGAGGATGGACTGACGATCGACATGGACCGCCGCCACATCACCCCCACAGGTGCGGCCGGTTTGCAACAGGCACTGAACGGCCTTGCCCCCCACCCTGGCGACGACGACGAGCCGAGAGAGCACGCGTCCTAGCCGGACAGAGGCCGACGTCGTACCTGACAAGCACGAGGGCCGCACGGGAAACGCCCGTGCGGCCCTTTCTGTGCCCTCAGCGGCCCTATGCCGCCTTAGCGACCGCGGCCTGCGCCGCCGCCCCCTTCTTCCTGCGGATGAGCTGCTTCGGGATCACAGCGACGAACTGCTCGACCGCAACATCGCGCCGGCCCGTACCCTGCGGCTTCAACCGCACCTCGACCAACGCTTCGACGATCGCTCGACGCTGCGACAGGTCCAACCCTTTCCATGCCTTCGCGATCTCCTCAACCGACGCCCCCGCGAGCTCACGCACCACGGGCGGGACCGACAACGAGCGGGCCCGCTTCTTCGCAGCCTCGATCTTCGGCAGCTTCTCAGCCTCGACGGCGACCAACGCTCGCGCCGAAAGGCGCCCTGCGCCAGCCTCTTCATAAAACTCGTCGAGCTCGGCTTGCAGCAGCTTGGCCTCGGCCTCGGCCTCCTCGATCTCCTTCATCATCTGCGCGTCGTCCTTCGCGTACGCCCGAGCGAACGACGGCGACGACAACCACTCGAACGCCTTCCGCTCGACGTACGGATCGACGATCGAGACCTGCGCGCTCGCGTGATACCCCTTCTTCCCCTTGGGCGCCGGCGCCGCGCACGAGTACCGCGGTAGACCGTGCTGCCGGTCGGAGTTCACCGGGATCTCGCAGATATCGCAGATCATCACGCCCGACAGTTGGTGAATCGCCTTGCCCGGACGCTGGTTGTACTTCCGCTTCTCCTTGCCCTTGTTGACCGCAGCCACCGCGCGCACGTGGTCGGCCTTGTCGACAAGCGCCGGCCACGCCTCCTTGTTGGTCACCTTGCCGTGATGCTTGCGGTAGCCGAGGTACCGCTCGTCGATCGCGTACGCGGTGATCGTGGCGGAGATCCAACGCGCCATCACGAGCGGCTCGTTACGGTCGATGAAGTCCCGCGCGATCTCGACGGGGTCCTCGCCGGCGTCCAGTCGGTCTCTGGCCTCCTGACGCAGGGCGACCGCGGCCTCGATTCGCGCGAGCCAATCCGGGTGGATGTCCTCGTTCTCTGCGAGGTTGGGGTGCCACGCCGCGAGCTTCTTAACCATGCCCTTGGTCCAATGGCGAGTGGGCGGCGTTACCCCCCGCTTGTTGAACGCAACCGCGATCTTCGTCCGGTCCTCGAAGTTGCCGACGCGCTTTGTCAGTTCCACGATGATCGGCTTCTGTACGGGGTGTGCCTCGGTGCGGATGAACGCGCCCGTTCGCGCGTCGTAGATCCGCCGGTACCCGTAGGCGGCCTGCGCGTGCGGCCGGCCGTCGGCCGCGTTCGCCCGCAGCGTCCGCAGGATGTTGTCGCGCATCTCGTCGACCTCGCGCTCGCCGAGCAGCGCGTCGAGGCCCGTGCGGAAACGGTCGTCCTTGTTCGACAGGTCGTAGACCTTGCCGCCGTAGCACCACAGCACGCCGTGCCGCTTGCACGCGTCACGAAGTCGCGAGTAGACGGCGAGGTCGCGCTGCAACCGCGTCGCCGACCATGCGATGACGATGTCGAGCTTCCCGCTCTCGATCCACTCGATCATGCGCTCGAACTCCTCGCGCTCCCGTGCGCGGTAGGTCGAGGCTGACCGGTCGTCGTCGATGAACTGCTCGACGACGTTCACGCCGAGCTCGTCGGCGGTCGTCTGTCCGTTGTCGAGCTGCTCTTTGACCGAGCGGCCCTTGCTCTTGGTCTTGCCCTGATACGCGCTCTTGCGTGCGTAGAGGCCGGCGCGGAGACCCGCGAGGCTGTCACGCAGTTGCTGCATACCCGAAAGGTTCATGGTGCCCCCTTGGTCGAACGACCGTACGACTCTCGGGGCGTACGGTCTACCGAATAGGCACCAACGTCGCGACGAAGGCCCCGAGCCGGTTGACCAGCGTGCTCGTCCACAGCCACCAGAACTCCCGGGGCAACCCCGAGACGCTCTCTCTTGCGGCACGTCGCAGACCGGCTATGGACATACGGATTCCCCCCGGGAACGGGTGCTGTAAGTGGCTTGGAAGGCATCCGCAAGTTACATATGCCGGGGGCCCGGCCGCCAGTCAATTGACGCTGGACGTCAACCGACACGCCCACACCGGCGTCCATTAGTCTCGTACGCATGGCCGACGCACCGTACAAGCTGATCCTCCTCCGCCACGGCGAGAGCGAATGGAACGCGAAGAACCTGTTCACCGGCTGGGTGGACGTCAATCTGACGGAGAAGGGCGAGAAGGAGGCAGTCCGCGGCGGTGAGCTGCTCAAGGACGCCGGCCTGCTCCCCGACGTACTGCACACCTCGCTCCAGAAGCGCGCCATCCGCACGGCGCAGCTGGCGCTGGAGTCCGCGGACCGCCACTGGATCCCGGTCCACCGCTCCTGGCGGCTGAACGAGCGTCACTACGGCGCACTGCAGGGCAAGGACAAGGCCCAGACCCTGGCCGAGTTCGGCGAGGAGCAGTTCATGCTCTGGCGCCGCTCGTACGACACCCCGCCGCCGGTCCTCGAGGACGGCACGGAGTTCTCGCAGAGCGACGACCCGCGCTACGCGTCGATCCCGGGCGAGCTGCGTCCGCGCACCGAGTGCCTCAAGGACGTCGTCGAGCGGATGCTGCCGTACTGGTACGACGGCATCGTCCCGGACCTGCTGTCCGGCCGCACCGTCCTGGTCGCCGCGCACGGCAACTCCCTGCGCGGCCTGGTCAAGCACCTCGACGGCATCTCGGACGCCGACATCACGGGCCTGAACATCCCGACGGGCATCCCGCTCTACTACGAGCTCGACGCCGACTTCCAGCCGCTCACCAAGGGCGGAAAGTACCTGGACCCGGACGCGGCAGCGGCGGCGATCGAGGCCGTGAAGAACCAGGGCAAGAAGTAGCCCTCGGGAAGTAGCCCTCAGTACAGACGCGAGGGCCCGTACATACGCGAAGGGCCCCGTCCTGGTCGGACGGGGCCCTCTCGTTTACGTACGAAGCATCGGCTAGCCGCAGCAGCCACCACACTGGCACGGTCCGCCCGACTGGCACCCGCAACCACAGCCCGAGCCGCAGCCGCAGGCGCCGAGCACGGGCAGGAACACCACTTCGGCAGGCGCTTCCTGCTGAAGGTCGGTCGTGGGGGATTCGGCCATGGGTCCCTCCTCATGGGCGTACGAGATGTGCCGCCTCTGCCCATTGCATGCCCGCTTCTGCGGGCGCATCAACGGCGCTCGGAGGCATACCGCGCGCCCCGCAGGGAGCTACGCGCCCTCGACCGCCGTCGGCGGCTGGATCTCGTCCGCGTGCTCGCCTGTCACCAGATAGACGACCCGCTTCGCCACCGACACGGCGTGGTCGGCGAAGCGCTCGTAGTAGCGGCCGAGCAGTGTCACGTCCACGGCCGTCTCGATGCCGTGCTTCCAGCGGTCGTCCATCAGGTGCTGGAAGAGCGTGCGGTGCAGCAGGTCCATCTCGTCGTCGTCCGTCTCCAGCTGGAGCGCCAGGTCGACGTCCTTGGTGATGATCACCTCTGCCGCCTTGGCCATCAGCCGCTGCGCCAGCTGCCCCATCTCCAGGATGGTGGCGTGCAGATCGCTCGGCACGGCCGTGGCGGGGAAGCGGAGCCGGGCCAGTTTGGCCACGTGCTGGGCCAGGTCGCCGGAGCGCTCCAGGTCCGCGCTCATCCGCAGGGAGGTCACCACGATCCGCAGATCCGTCGCGACCGGCTGCTGCCGGGCCAGCAGCGCGATCGCCCGTGCCTCCAGGTCGTGCTGCAGATCGTCGACCTTCTGGTCGGCGGCGATCACACTCTCGGCGAGCTTGAGATCGGCGTCGAGCATGGCCGTGGTGGCGCGCCCGATCGCCGACCCGACCAGCCGGGCCATCTCGACCAGGCCCTCGCCGATCGAGTCCAGTTCCTCGTGGTACGCGTCCCGCATGGGGTGTCCCTCTCTTGATACGACCGGGGGGTCCGGGTGGGGCCTTGGACCCCCACGCTCCCACGTTCTGTCCGTTACAAGTCCGGATGCTCCACCGGAAGTGAATCAGCCCTATCCCCTTGGTGAACTCTGGGCGACGACTGTTCGAGGAGCCACCCGTTTGGCTGGGAGCATCTCCCTGGCCACGCATAACCTGGATGCATGGACGTGAACGCGGCGGTCGCCGCAGCGGCAGCGATCGCCGGGTTGTGCACCGGTGTCATCGCCATGCTGGCGTTCCGCTGGAGCGAACGCGACCAGGCGCGACCCACCCGCACCTCCCTGCACACAGACGCCGTGCTGCCGCCCGGCGTCGACACCGTCCTGTCCGTGCTCCGATCCTCCGCGGTCGTCCTCGACGAGAGCGACTCCGTCGTCAAGGCCAGCTCCGCGGCGTACGCCCTCGGTCTGGTACGCGGCGGAAAACTCGCCGTCGAACCGATGCTGCACATGGCACGCGACACGCGTCGTGACGGCGAGATACGGCAGGTCGAACTCGATCTGCCCCGGCGCGGCACCGGCCGCGGCGAGGCACTCGCCGTCTCCGCCCGGGTGGCCCCCCTCGGCTCCCGGCTCGTACTGCTCCTCGTCGAGGACCTCACCGAGGCCCGCCGGATAGAAGCGGTACGGCGCGACTTCGTCGCCAACGTCAGCCATGAGCTCAAGACCCCGGTCGGCGCGCTCTCCCTGCTCTCCGAGGCGGTCATGGACGCCTCGGACGACCCCGAAGCGGTGGAGCGCTTCGCCGGCCGTATGCAGATCGAGGCGACCCGGCTCACCAATCTCGTACAGGAGCTCATCGACCTCTCCCGGGTGCAGAACGACGACCCGCTGGAGGACGCCGAACCAGTACGTGTGGACGAACTGATCGCCGAAGCCATCGACAGATCCCGGCATCCCGCGTCCACCAAACAGATCACGATGGCCGTCGGGGGTACCTCCCAGGCTCAAGGCTCCGGGGGAGGCACCGCCGCCCTGCACATCTGGGGCAACCGCGGCCAGCTCGCAGCGGCCCTCGGCAACCTCGTCGAGAACGCCGTCAACTACTCCCCGGCCCGCACCCGGGTCGGGATATCAGCTCGCCGTGTGGCCGCGCCCGGCGGCGATCTCATCGAGATCGCCGTCACCGACCAGGGCATCGGCATCTCGGAGAAGGACCGCGAGCGGGTCTTCGAGCGGTTCTACCGCGTCGACCCCGCCCGGTCCCGGGCCACCGGGGGCACCGGCCTGGGACTGGCTATCGTCAAACACGTGGCCGCCTCGCACGGCGGGGAAGTCACGGTCTGGAGCTCCGAGGGTCAGGGCTCCACCTTCACCCTGCGGCTTCCCGAAGCGGGGGCCGTGCGGGACCGTTCAACCACCGGACCGGATCGCGTCGACGAGGACGACGACCGGCCTTACGACACCGATCCGAACAGCGAAATTCCTGCCCCGGAGGTCCTTCCGTGACCCGAGTGCTCGTCGTCGAGGATGAGGAATCATTCAGCGACGCCCTGTCCTACATGCTCCGCAAGGAAGGCTTCGAGGTCGCCATCGCGACCACGGGGCCCGAGGGGCTCGACGAGTTCGAGCGCAATGGCGCCGACCTCGTCCTCCTCGACCTGATGCTGCCCGGGCTGCCGGGTACCGAGGTGTGCCGCCAGCTGCGCGGCCGCTCGAACGTCCCGGTGATCATGGTGACCGCCAAGGACAGTGAGATCGACAAGGTCGTCGGGCTGGAAATAGGAGCCGACGACTACGTCACCAAGCCCTTCTCCTCGCGGGAACTGGTCGCCCGCATCCGCGCGGTCCTGCGCCGCCGCGGCGAGCCGGAGGAGGTCACCCCGGCGGCCCTGGAGGCGGGCCCGGTCCGGATGGACGTGGACCGCCACGTCGTCACGGTCTCGGGCGGGAAGGTCGACCTCCCGCTGAAGGAGTTCGACCTGCTGGAGATGCTGCTGCGCAACGCGGGCCGGGTGCTGACCCGCATGCAGCTGATCGACCGCGTCTGGGGCGCGGACTACGTGGGCGACACCAAGACGCTGGACGTCCACGTCAAGCGCCTCCGCGCCAAGATCGAGCCGGACCCGGGTGCGCCGCGTTATCTGGTGACGGTTCGCGGGTTGGGCTACAAGTTCGAGCCGTAAACCGGCCCAGAACGACGGGCCCGGAACGACATGAGGGCGCCCCGCCAGAACTTCTCTGGCGGGGCGCCCTCATACGTGTCAGTGGCCCGCGCTGTTCGACGCCGACGCGGAGTCCGACGGAGTGCCCGGCTCCCCCGACCGGCCGTTGCCCGGCTCGCCCGCCTGGCCCGTGGCCGAACCCGACGGGGTGCCGGACGGCGTGCCGGTGGGCTCCTGCGACGGCTTCTCCGGGGGCTTGGGCAGCGTGCTCGGCCCGTAGCCCTCGAAGTAGCTCTTCGCGGGGACGACGAGCGCCTGCATCTTCACGTCACCGGTGTCGCTGAAGCGGAAGAGGACGTCCTGCACGCCTCCGGTGTTCTTCGACACCCCCTGACCCTTCTCGATCACCGCGGACGCGTTCCCCGCGCCGCCGATGATGATCGAGCCCAGCGCCGGAACGGTGATCGAGCCCGAGCCCTTCGCGGCGGACAGCTTCACCGGGGCGCTCAGCCCCGGCAGCGTGATCGCGTCGAGCGTCTGCGGCTCGGAGCCGGTGTTGAAGACCGTCGCGGAGACGACCGCTGGGCCTTCCGCGTCCGCCGTCGGCTGCGTGATCACCGCAGCGTTCTGGATCTTGATGGTGTCGACCGTCGTCGCGGCATTGTCGGGCCGGACGCCGAGGGTCTGCGCGTCCATGCCTGCACCGCATGCGGAGAGCGAGGCGATCGAGAACACGATGGCAGTAGCGGCGAGGGCGCCGCGTCGAAGGCTGCGGCTCACGGCGGCGGCATCTCCTTGGACGTACGGACTGGCTACGGACAGGCTGTTGAACTGGCGTGAAACCGGCATGCAGATCGCTAAGCCCGTGTCAGTTCGCGCTTAGGTTACCGAGCGCCCGCGCCCGCCCCGCACCCGACCCGCCCCTTCACCGGCCGCTGCCTGCCGCCGCTCCCGGCCCCGGCGTGCCCGGTCGGTGCGATCTTGCTCTTTCGTACGCCGTTCACATAACCAGAGTGATCAATTCCCGGGGCCACCACACATTCCTTACCGAATACTTCTCGGTGATCAATTCCGGATTCGACGGCGGATCCGTCCGTACGGGTGACCGACCGCCGAACGGAGTACGGGAAGTTCACCGCTTGGAACCCGGCAAACCGGGACGTTCGGCCTCCTCGGAGGGGGTTGTGCCGGGTGTAACGTGCGCGTTTCTGTCCGCCCGCGCAGCCGCTCCGACCTGCGAATACCCCCTTCCGGAAGCCGCCCGCAGCACGTTCGTGTTGCTGTTGTCAAGCCCCGAGATATGCCCTGACCTGCGAAAACGCCATTCAGAAGAAGCCGTATCCGTGTTACCCTGGATAGCCACGGAAGGGGTACCTGTCACATGACGTTCAAGGTTGGCGACACCGTGGTCTATCCCCATCACGGGGCCGCGCTGATCGAGGCCATCGAAACTCGCCAGATCAAAGGCGTGGACAAGACCTACTTGGTGCTCAAGGTCGCCCAGGGCGACTTGACGGTTCGCGTGCCGGCGGACAATGCGGAGTTTGTAGGCGTACGCGATGTGGTCGGTCAGGACGGGCTCGACCGGGTCTTCGAGGTGCTGCGCGCACCGTATGCAGAAGAGCCGACGAACTGGTCCCGACGCTACAAGGCAAATCTCGAGAAGCTCGCCTCCGGCGATGTCATCAAGGTCGCCGAAGTAGTACGTGACCTGTGGCGTCGCGAGCGGGAGCGTGGGCTTTCCGCTGGTGAGAAGCGCATGCTCGCCAAGGCCCGCCAGATCCTGGTGAGCGAGCTCGCCCTCGCGGAGAACACCAACGAAGACAAGGCCGAGGCTCTGCTCGACGAGGTCCTCGCGTCCTGACGCATCGGCGTTGGAATCAATAAAGTGCCGCGGTGCCCGCTGACATGCTGTGATTACAGTCCTGTCGCCGGGCGCTGCGGCATGTTCGTCTCTCTGCCCGTCCGTACCTGCTCGTCCATCCCTGCTTGCAGCGTTTCAGCAAGCACGGCACCCTGCCCCTTGGTGTGCCGGGCCCGGGCGGCTGGCGCAGACCAGTTGTCACGGAAGGGTCCGGTCAAGGCGTCGCGCCCGGCACGCTGTGGCCATACCCATGTCGGCCAAGGAAACAAACCTGCCGGAGTGCAACCGATGTCAGACCAATCGCCCCCGTTCCGCACCGCAGCGGTGATCCCGGCGGCCGGCCGGGGCGTACGGCTCGGCCCGGGCGCCCCCAAGGCGCTCCGTACGCTGAACGGCACGCCCATGCTCATCCACGCCGTACGAGCCATGGCCGCATCCCGTGCCGTCTCGCTCGTCGTCGTGGTGGCCCCGCCCGACGGTGCCGCCGAAGTGAAGTCCCTCCTCGCCGACCACGCACTTCCGGACAGGACCGACTTCCTGGTCGTGCCCGGCGGTGACACCCGCCAGGAGTCCGTGAAGCTCGGCCTGGACGCCCTGCCGCCCGGCATCGACGCCGTGCTGGTCCACGACGCCGCCCGGCCGCTGGTGCCCGTCGACACGGTCGACGCGGTGATCGAGGCCGTACGGGACGGAGCCCTGGCCGTCGTGCCCGCGCTGCCCCTCGCCGACACCGTCAAGGAGGTCGAGCCCAGCGCGGACGGCTCGCCCGAACTGGTCGTCGCGACGCCCGAGCGGGCCAGGCTGCGCGCCGTGCAGACCCCGCAGGGCTTCGACCTGGAGACTCTCCTGCGTGCCCACGAGACCGTCACGGACAACGTCACCGACGACGCCAGCATGGTCGAGCAGCTCGGCGAACGGGTCGTGGTGGTACCCGGCCACGAGGAGGCGTTCAAGGTGACCCGCCCCCTCGATCTCGTACTCGCCGAGGCGGTTCTCGCCCGCAGGAGGGCCAACGATGGCTTCTAGCCCTTTCCCCCGGATCGGCATCGGCACGGACGTGCACGCCTTCGAGGCGGGCCGCGAGCTGTGGTGCGCCGGACTCCTGTGGGAGGGCGAGGACGGCCTCGCCGGGCACTCCGACGGTGACGTCGCCGCCCACGCCGCCTGCGACGCGCTCTTCTCGGCGGCCGGCGTCGGCGATCTCGGCGCCCACTTCGGCACCTCCCGGCCCGAGTGGGCCGGTGCCTCCGGCGTCACGCTGCTCGCCGAGGCGGCGCGGATCGTACGGGCCGAAGGCTTCGAGATCGGCAATGTCGCCGTCCAGGTCATCGGGGTACGCCCCAAGATCGGCAAGCGGCGCGACGAGGCCCAGAAGGCGCTGGGCGCGGCGGTCGGTGCGCCCGTCTCCGTGTCGGGGACGACGACGGACGGGCTCGGTCTGACGGGACGGGCGGAAGGATTGGCCGCGATCGCCACGGCGCTGGTGTTCAGCACGGACGGGTGAAATACCTGGCACAGGCGGCGAGTTGTCGCCAGGAAACCCTGTGCCCGCCTCGTATCCCGCTCGGACAAAGTCACAAACTCCTCCCCGCGTTCCACAAGGGTCGCGGGGCACTGGTATCGGGCCACTACCCTTGATGCGTGACCATTCGCCTGTACGACACCAGCGCCCGGCAGATCCGTGACTTCACCCCGCTCATGCCGGGTTGTGTCTCGATCTACCTGTGTGGCGCGACCGTGCAGGCGGCGCCGCACATCGGGCACGTCAGGTCGTATCTCAACTTCGACATCATGCGCCGCTGGTTCATCCACCGCGGCTATGACGTGACCTTCATCCGCAATGTCACGGACATCGACGACAAGATCATCGCCAAGTCGGCCGAGCAGAACCGCCCCTGGTGGGCGATCGGCTACGAGAACGAGCGCGCCTTCAACGACGGCTACGACACCCTCGGCTGCCTGCCGCCCACGTACGAACCGCGCGCCACCGGCCACGTCCCCGAGATGGTCGAGATGATGCGCGGCCTCATCGAGCGCGGACACGCCTACGAGGCCGACGGCAACGTCTACTTCGACGTGCGCTCCTTCCCCGGCTATCTGAAGCTGTCCAACCAGGAGCTGGACAATCTGCTCCAGCCCTCCGGGGAGGGCGAGACCGGCAAGCGCGACCAGCGCGACTTCGCCATGTGGAAGGCCGCCAAGCCCGGAGAGCCGAGCTGGGAGACGCCCTGGGGCCGCGGCCGTCCCGGCTGGCACCTGGAGTGCTCGGCGATGGCGCACAAGTACCTGGGCGAGGCCTTCGACATCCACGGCGGCGGACTCGACCTGATCTTCCCGCACCACGAGAACGAGATCGCCCAGGCCAAGGCCTTCGGCGACGACTTCGCGAAGTACTGGGTGCACAACGCCTGGGTCACCATGAGCGGCGAGAAGATGTCCAAGTCGCTCGGCAACTCGGTGCTCGTCTCCGAGATGGTCAAGCACTGGCGCCCCATCGTGCTGCGCTACTACCTCGGTACGCCGCACTACCGCTCGATGATCGAGTACAGCGAGGAGGCCCTGCGCGAGGCCGAGTCCGCCTTCGCGCGGATCGAGGGCTTCGTCCAGCGCGTGGTCGAGAAGGCAGGGGGAGTCGTCGAGCCCGCCGCCGAGGTGCCGCCCGCCTTCGCCGAGGCGATGGACGACGACCTGGGCGTCCCGCAGGCCCTCGCGATCATCCACACCACGGTCCGCCAGGGGAACTCCGCACTGGCAGCCGACGACAAGGAAGCCGCCGTCGCCCGCCTCGCCGAGGTGCGGGCCATGCTCGGCGTCCTCGGCCTGGACCCCCTCGACGAACACTGGGCGGGCGAGGCCGACCGCGGCGAAGACCTGCACGGCGTCGTCGACACCCTGGTCCGGCTGGTGCTCCAGCAGCGCGAGTCGGCCCGGGCCCGCAAGGACTGGGCGACCGCCGACGCCATCCGCGACCAGCTGCAGCAGTCGGGCCTGGTCATCGAGGACAGCCCGGAAGGCCCGCGCTGGACGCTCGGACCGCGCTGACCGGCCACAATGTGCCGCCCGGGTCCCCGGGCGGCACACTTTCTTACGTACGTACGCATTCGAAAGCTTCAGGAAACAGGTAGTCATGGCCGGGAACAGCCAGCGCAGGAACCGCCGCACGTCCAACAAGAAGGGCGCGCAGGTCGGCAGCGGTGGCAAGCGACGCCGCAGCCTCGAGGGCAAGGGCCCGACACCGCCCGCCTCCGCCCGCAAGGGTCACAAGAAGAACCGCATCGCCAACGCACAGGCCAAGAAGACCACCGCGCGCCGCCCCGTCGCCCGCCGCGGCGGCAAGGGCACGTCCGAGATGGTCGTCGGCCGCAACCCCGTCTTCGAGGCGCTGCGCGACGGCGTGCCCGCCTCGACGCTCTACGTCCAGCAGTTCATCGACAACGACGAGCGGGTGCGTGAGGCGCTCCAGCTCGCCACCGGACGCGGCAACATCAACATCATGGAGGCGCCGCGCCCCGAGCTCGACCGGATGACCAACGGGCTCAACCACCAGGGCCTGGTCCTCCAGGTCCCGCCGTACGAGTACGCGCACCCCGAAGACCTCGCGGCCGCCGCCTTCGACGACGGCGAGGACCCGCTGATCGTCGCGCTCGACGGCGTGACCGACCCGCGCAACCTGGGTGCCGTCGTCCGCTCCGTGTCCGCGTTCGGCGGCCACGGTGTGGTCGTGCCGGAGCGCCGGGCCGCGGGCATGACGGCCGGCGCGTGGAAGACCTCGGCGGGCACGGCCGCCCGCACCCCGGTCGCCCGCGCGACCAATCTGACCCGCGCCCTGGAGTCGTACCAGAAGGCTGGCCTTGTGGTCGTCGGCCTCGCGGCGGACGGCGAGCACGAGGTCGGCGACCTCGAAGCGCTCGGCGGCCCGGTCGTCATCGTGGTCGGCAGCGAGGGCAAGGGCCTGTCCCGTCTGGTCGGCGAGACCTGCGACTACCTCGTCCGCATCCCGATGCCGGGCGGCGCGGAGTCGCTGAACGCGGGCGTCGCGGCCGGTGTGGTGCTGTACGAGGCGGCCAAGCGGCGCGTCTGACGGTTCGCTCGGCGGCCGGAGGCGGGCGCTGCCGTCCCGAAGCCGGGGAGGCGCCCAGGGCCGAGCCGTGTGAGGGCGGCAGAAGAGGGGCCCGAGGCGGCCGAGCGGCGCGTATGATCCGGGCCCGGGGGCCCTGTACGCCCCCGGGGTGAGCCTTCCGGCGTGTTGTCAGCCGGCGACGTCCGCCAGGCCCGCGAGCCTCGCGCGGCTGAGCACGGCGATGGTGAACGCGTCCATGATCCGGCCGTCGCCCACCATCTCCTCCGCCTCGGCGAACGGCAGGGTGAGCGTGCTCCGGATGCCCTCACCGTGCGCCAGGTCGCCGATGGCGTCGATCCGGGCGGCATACAGCAGGACACGGTCGCCCAGTGCCCCCGCGTCGGGGTGGATGGCGCCGAGCGGAATCAGCTCCCGCACACCCGCGCCGATCTCCTCCCGCAACTCCTTCGCGGCGTTCTGCTCGCCGCCGAGCCCGCTCGTGCCGAAGCCGCGCGGCACCTCCCACAGCCACGAGCGGGTCGCGTGCCGGAAGTGCTCGACCAGCACCACCTCGCCGTCGAGCAGCGGAAGCACCACACAGCCCGGCTCCGCGGTGGTGCCGATCGAGCGGATGTACGTACCGGTCCTGCCGTCCGGGAACCTGACCGGATCGCGCAGGAGCATCACATACGGGTCCTCGTAGACCACACCGCCCGCGGCCGCGACCGACGCCGGATCGGTCAGGATCTCGATGCCGCCGGGCGGATTGACGAAGAGCTCGGGGCGCTCGGTTCGCAGCCGGTCGTACGTGTCCATGGTGGTCCTTCTACGGTGCGTCGGGTATCTGCTGGTCGGCCTGGTTCCCACGCGGCAGGGCGCCGACCTCCGTGATCCGTTCGCCGTACGCGCCGAGCAGCGTTTCCCAGTCCCGCTTCACACTGCCCAGCCTGAGGGCAGGAAATGTCACGCTGTGTCCGAGCCCGCTGCGCAGGCTGCTGCCCCTGTCCGTGAACACCAGACGGACGACCAGCGCGCCGAGGCCCGCGCTCGCCAGCTGGATCGACCCCGACAGCAGCGACACTCCGTCGCCCGCGAGCTGGAGCGAGATGCCCGCCGACTCGAGGACGAGGGCAACCCCGATGTCACGCTGGAAACCCTCCCCGGAGCGGCTGATCTTCCGCGCCTTGCGCAGCATCTTCGCGTGCAGTTCGGCGATTTCGGAGGTGGCGCCGGTGAAGCCTTCCGGATCGGGGACACGTCCGTGCGCGAAGCCACCCCGGACGAAGCCGTTGAGCGCATCGATGTACGCGCGCCACTCCTCTTCGCGGCGCAGCTTCGTGATGTCGGAAAGGCCAAGACCGGCATAGGAGTTGGGCCCGTCCACGGCCCGGTTCAGGGCGTCGGCGAAGACGTCGCGCAGCAGTCTGCCGAGCGCCTCGGGGTCGGCCACCGGGGACCGCTCCGCCTCGCCCAGCTCCTGCAGGGCGCTGCGTGCGGGCGAATCGGGCGGGGTCAGCGCGATCAGACCGCTGGCCTTGGGCACGCCGACGCTGTACAGCAGGTCGATCAACTGCTTGGCGGGGAGCACCTGTTCCCCCTCCCGCAGCAGCTGCTCGTGCGGTTCGGTCCCAGGACGGCAGAGGAACTGCTGGTAGACGGCGTTGCGAGTGATGTCCTTGTCGGGATCCTGATCGCCGGCCCAGTCGTAGATGTCCTTGAGGAGCCCCTCGCGCAGCGCCCTGGCACGCTCCTGCGCGATGCCGAGGTCTTTGGCGAGCTGCGGGATCTTCAGACGGCGCAGAGTGGACAGGCTCGTCGAGAAGTAGTTGCTGACCTTCTCGGTCTCTTCCTTGTTGGTGTCGTCGTCCCAGTCGAACCGGACGCACGCGGGCTCAGCCTCGTCAGCCAGCAGCCGCCGCCACGACTGCTGCACGTGCTTGTCCTTGCTCCACGCGTACTCCTCGCCGGGGTCCCGTTCCCGGTAGAGGTAGGGGACCAGAGCGCGGTCGTTGAGCAGCCGTACGAAGGCCTCGTGCTCGGCGGGCTCGATGCCGGGGCGGTAGTTGCGGTAGAGCGCCTCGTTGGTGAGGAGGTACGCGCGATTGACCACGAGCGTGCCGCTGTTGACGAGCGAGCGGCGCAGCTCGGCGGAGGCGGCGGCAACGGCCTTGGGCGTACTGCCCTTTGTGGCGTGCGCGCGTTGCTGACCGGCCGCCAGGTCCGGCGGCAGCCACTGGTTGTCCAGGGCCTGAGCCATCACGGGATAGTCGGTGAGGTCCCCGAAAGTGAGTTGATTGCTTGCCCGCGCGGACTCGACCCGGTCGGTCACTGGTGATCCCCCTCTGTCGCAGCGGAGTCACATTCTGCTGCCAACTCCCGTGATCGTCATACGAATTGACGCATCGCTCAAGATCGGGCGGCCCCTTGACGAACGGGCCTTGACGGGTCTCGGACAGATAGGGCCCTTCGGGGCAGTGTCCTAAACACAAGTCACTCGGTTAGATGAGTGTGGACACCAGAACGCCCTCGCCCGGGTTCGATGATCAGCCTGCGCTGAGCATGGTCAAGGTGGACTGCGATCCTGCGCAGGTCATCGTGAACCACGCCAGCTTCCGGGTGCAGCTCGCTCAGAGCCCGCGCCCCGCACGTGCCCTGGCGGACACCTCACGGATCCCCGTCGCCGGCGGAGCCGGCGCGGCGATGCGGCGGCGGGCGCCCGTTGTGTGGAGCGGCAGGTCGGCGCCGGGGGACGTCGGCGCGACCGGCCTGCTCCAGGCCGTACGCAACTCCACCGCGGAGCGCGACACCTTCGACTCCTTCGACACCGGCACCTACGACGGCGGAGCCTTCGACACCGGCGCGACGCAGGTGATCCCGCGGATCGACCTGGCCGCCGACCTTGCGACCGACACCGCGCGGACGCCCGTCGTCGGAGGGCCCGGGTCCGGCGGCTCCGGCAGGCCGCTGCTGCCCCCCATGCGGCAGGCCGTCGGCGCGTACGACTCGTACCACTCCTACGGCCAGGAGCCCTACGAGGACGAGGAGTTCGAGGCGGGCGGCGACGGCGAGAGCCCCGCCCAGCGGCACGGCGCAGACGCGGTGCGGCACGCCTACTACCCAGGGCGGCGCATGAACCTCGGCGTCGTACTGCTGCCACTGCGGGTGTTCCTCGGCTTCATCTCCATCTACGCCGGAATGGGCAAGCTCTGCGACCCCGTCTACTTCGACGGCGGCGAACGCGGCTCGATGGTGAAATGGCTCCACTCCCTGCAACCGTGGGGACTCTCCGAACCGCTGCGCGACTTCGCGCTGTCCCACCCCGTCGGGGCGGGCCTCACCGTCGCCTTCCTCCAGGTCGTCGTCGGCGTCCTCACGGTGCTCGGCCTCTGGCAGCGGGTCGCGGCGGTCATCGGCGCGCTGCTGTCGGCGGCGCTGATCCTGACCGTGAGCTGGAAGACCGTCCCGGCGTACGACGCGCCCGACATCATCTATCTTGCCGCCTGGTCCCCGCTGATCATCGCGGGTGCCCCGGTCTACTCCATCGACGGGCGGCTCGCCGGCGAGGCCTGGCGCAAGCTCGGCCCGCGCTCGGAACTGTGGGAGCTGCGGCGGCGCGTGCTGCGGCGCGGCACGGTCGTCGCCTCCGTCGTGGTCGGCCTCACCCTGCTGATCGGCTCCCTGCTCGGCGGGGCCGTGCGCTCCTCGGACATGGTGACCGTGCCGGGGCCGAACCAGGACCCGACCAACCACCTCCCCGGGTCCCCACTGCCGCAGGAGCCCAGCGAGCGCAGCTCGTCGGGCACACGCGGAGACAACGGCACACCGTCGCCGTCCGAGAGCCACACCCCCAAGGCCGAGAAGGCGACGCCCTCCAAGGAGAGGGTCCGCGAGACCGGCACGATCGGCGACCAGCCGAGCCAGACGCAGGGCACGGGCCAGAGGCCGCCGGGACAGTCCGAGCCGGCACAGCCGCCGTCCAGCAGCTCCGGCCCCTCGTCCAGCGGCGGTACCGGCAGCGGCGGCGGCTCAGGGGGCGGGGACGGCTCCGGTGGCGGCAGCGGCGGCTCGGGCGGCGGCCGGGTGATCGGCGGCCTGCTCGGCTGAGTACGCGTACGACGAAGAGGACGCCGAAAAGGGGCGGCCACCGTGAAAACGGTGGCCGCCCCTTTCGCTGGGGACTGCACTACGGGGCTCGTCAGCCGGCCTGTCAACGCGCCTGCGCGGCAAGCTCCTTGGCGGCCTCGGTCAGATCCTTGGCGGTGTCGATCGCCCGCCAGTACGCGCCCTGAGGCAGCGGGAAACCGGCCAGGCGGCGCTCACGCGCGAGACGGGGGAAGGTGGTGCGCTCGTGGTCGCCCTTGTCCGGCAGCAGCTCTGTGAAGGCCGCGGAGAAGACGTACACACCCGCGTTGATGAGATACGGCGACGGCGGGGACTCGATGAAGTCCGTGATGTGACCGAAGGCGTCCGTCTCGACGGCTCCCCAGGGGATCCGGGGACGGGCGAGAGCAAGCGTGGCAATGGCGTCCCGCTCGCCGTGGAAGGCGGCCATCTCGCGCAGCGAGAAGCGGGTCCAGATGTCGCCGTTGGTGGCGTACCAGGGCTGGTCCGGGTGCGGGAGGCGGGCGGCGGCGTACTTGAGGCCGCCGCCGCGGCCGAGCGGCTCCGTCTCGACGACGGTCGTGACCCGGAGCGGCAGATCGGCGCTCTCCAGCCACTGCTGCAGAACCTCGGCGAGATGACCGCAGGAGACGACGGCGTCGGTCACGCCCTCGGCGGCCAGCCAGGCAAGCTGATGGCCGATGATCGGGGTCCCGGTCCCCGGGATCTCGACCATCGGCTTGGGGCGGTCGTCGGTGTACGGGCGCAGCCGCGAGCCCTGGCCGCCCGCCAGGACCACGGCCTGCGTCGGATACGTAGGCGTATGCATGCCGTGAACGATATGCGGCGCGGGGCGTGGCCCCGCGGTCAGCTCCCCTGTGTCTGCCGGGAGACGCCGCTCGCGAAGGACGTGTCGCAGACGGGACGGGAGTAGCTCTGGGCGCGCGTGGGCCCGTACCGGACGACGGCGGCGCGGCCGAGTGCGCGGGCGATCGACATGCAGTGCCTGGCGAGCGACGGGCGCTCCTCGACGGCGCGCTGGAGGTCGGTGAGGGCGGTGCCCGCGTCCTTCTCCTGGAGTTCGGTGAGCAGCCGGTCGCGCAGGATGTCCTGCGGGGCACGGGGCTTGGCGCGTACGGAGACATTCTCCGAGGACGCGGTGAGCATCTGCGAGTCGGTGTTGTGCCCTGCCCACGGGACGCTGGTGACCGCGAGGGTTCCGGAGAGCACCAGGACGACGGGCAGAACGAGGGCGAGAGTGCGGCCGATTCGGCGGGCTGTGTGGGTCACGCGAGCGAGCGTAGCGGTCAGTGATGATTTGGCGACATTTAGTCACTCGGGCGGGTGATGGTTCGATGCGGCGTTTCGAATCGGGCGTTGACGTACAGGCTCGAAATGCGCCTGAAATGACCGATGTGCCGGGGAGTGCCGGGGTATTTGTCGACATACGAAAACGGCCCCGCAGCGAACTGCGGGGCCGTTCCGGCGAATTGGGGTCCTGCGACCGGGTCAGCCGCTGAGACGCTCGCCCGTCGAGGTCGAGAACACGTGGATCTCACCCGGACGCGGCACGACATGCAGCTCGGCACCCTTGTCCGGGACGGAGCGGCCGCCGACACGGACAACGAGGTCCTTGTGCTCGCCGCCGACCTGCGCGGAACCGTAGACGTAACCGTCGGCGCCGAGCTCCTCGACGACGTTCACCGAGACGGCGAGACCGGCCGGAGCGTCCTCGGTGTCCTTCGAGAGGGACTTCGCGGCCGCGCCGTTGTGCTCGACCACGTCGAAGTGCTCGGGACGCACACCGACCGTGACGGTGGTGTCGCCCTTGTCCGCGGCGGCGGACAACGCCTCACGCGAGACCGGGACGACACTGTTGCCGAACTTCACGCCGCCGTCCGTGATCGGAACCTCGACGAGGTTCATGGCCGGGGAACCGATGAAGCCCGCGACGAAGAGGTTCGCCGGGCGGTCGTACATGTTGCGCGGCGAGTCCACCTGCTGCAGCAGACCGTCCTTGAGGACTGCGACACGGTCACCCATGGTCATGGCCTCGACCTGGTCGTGCGTCACGTACACCGTCGTGATGCCGAGACGCCGCTGGAGGCTGGCGATCTGCGTACGGGTCGAGACACGCAGCTTCGCGTCGAGGTTCGACAGCGGCTCGTCCATGAGGAAGACCTGCGGCTCACGCACGATGGCGCGCCCCATGGCGACACGCTGACGCTGACCCCCGGAGAGCGCCTTGGGCTTGCGGTCCAGGTACTCGCTGAGGTCGAGGATCTTCGCGGCCTCTTCGACCTTCTTGCGGATCTCGCTCTTGTTGATGCCAGCGATCTTCAGGGCGAAGCCCATGTTGTCGGCGACGGACATGTGCGGGTAGAGCGCGTAGTTCTGGAACACCATGGCGATGTCCCGGTCCTTGGGCGGCAGGTGCGTGACATCGCGGTCACCGATGCGGATGGAGCCGGCGTTGACGTCCTCGAGACCGGCGAGCATGCGCAGGGAGGTCGACTTGCCGCAGCCGGAGGGGCCGACGAGGACGAGGAATTCGCCGTCCTGGGTCTCGATCTCGAGCTGGTCGACGGCGGGCTTCTCGGTGCCCGGGTAGATCCGGGTTGCCTTGTCGAACGTGACAGTGGCCATGGTGATGTTCTCCTTCACCGGCAGGAACGTGCCGGACGATCCGAGTAAGGGAGTGGTGTAGTCCACCTGTGGTGAACCTGCCGTGACGCTACCTGGCGATGTCCGATCTGTCAGTAGCCGGAAGGCGATGAAATTTTCGACCGGGGCAGGTGACGGGTCCGGTTAGACTGCTCGGACGCGCCTCCTTAGCTCAGCTGGCCAGAGCAACGCACTTGTAATGCGTAGGTCGTCGGTTCGAATCCGACAGGGGGCTCAGCTGCCCAGGCCGGCCCTCGTCGGCCTGGGCTTTGTCATGCGCGAGGGCTGGATGCCGCAGGTGTCAGTGACGTCCCGCGATCCGGTCCGCGATCTTGGCTATGCGGTCCGTTTCCGCCGAGTGGGCCGCGGATTCGCGGCGGTCCGCCGTGCGGTAGGCCGCGTACATCGCCTGGACGCCCAGCCAGCGCAGGGGTTCCGGTTCCCATGCGCGGACCTTGTGGTTGACCCAGGGGAGCGTCGTGAGGTCGGTGCCGCCCGATTGGCCCGAGTCCTGTTGGATCAGGTCGCGCAGGGTGCGGGCCGCGAGGTTGGTGGTGGCCACGCCCGAGCCGACGTAGCCGCCTGCCCAGCCGAGGCCGGTGGAGCGGTCCAGGGTGACGGTGGCGCACCAGTCGCGGGGGACGCCGAGGACGCCGGACCAGGCGTGGTCGATGCGGACGCCAGCGGTGGTGGGGAAGAAGCGGACGAGGATGTCGCGGAGGGCTTCGACGGTCGCGGGCTGGGTGCGGTCTGTATTTCCGGCGGTGGCGGCGCGTGAGCCGTAGCGGTACGGGACGCCGCGGCCGCCGAGGGCGATGCGGTTGTCGGCGGTGCGCTGGGCGTACATGTAGGCGTGGGCCATGTCGCCGAGGGTTTCGCGGCCGTCCCAGCCGATGGTGTCCCAGACGGACTGGGGGAGCGGCTCGGTGGCGATCATGGAGGAGTTCATGGGGAGCCAGGAGCGCTTGTGGCCCTTGAGGTTCGCGGTGAAGCCCTCGGTGCAGCACAGGATGTAGGGGGCGCGGACCGTGCCGTAGGGGGTTACGGCGTGCTTGGGCTTGATCTCGGTGACGGGCGTCGATTCGTGGATGGTGACGCCCAGCGCCTCGACCGCCGCCGCGAGCCCCTTGACCAGTTTGACCGGGTGCAGGCGCGCGCCATGCGGGGTCCAGGTGGAGGCGACGGCGCCGGTGACGCGTATCCGGTCGGCGGTTTCGCGGGCGCCGAGCAGGACGCGGTCCTTCTCGCCGAAGGCGATCTCGACGGCGTGGAAGGCCTTGAGGCGGGTCAACTGGGCGGGGCTGTGGGCGACTTCGAGTACGCCGCCCTTGTGGATGTCGGCGTCGATGTTCTCTTCGGCGGCGACCCGGATGACCTCGTCGACGGTGTCGTTCATGGCCTGCTGGAGGCGGACGGCGGCGTCGTGGCCGTGGAGTCTGGCGTAGCGGTCGCGGCCGGCGATGCCGTTGTAGAGCCAGCCGCCGTTGCGGCCGGAGGCGCCGTAGCCGCAGAACTTGCCTTCGAGGACGGTGATGTTCAGGAAGGGGACGGCCTTTTTGAGGTAGTAGGCCGTCCACAGGCCGGTGTATCCGCCGCCGACGATGCAGACGTCCGCGGTGGCGTCGCCGGGGAGGGGCTCCCGGGGGACGGGGGTGCCTTCCTGTGCGTACCAGAACGAAATGCCGCCGTTGACGGTGCTCGTGCTCATGATGCCCCTGCTGCTCAGCTTGAGTGCGTGTGGCGGGAGGGTACTCGTTGGCCCTTTCATCGTCGTACGCAGGAGGGGTCGGCGCACGTTCGTCGGCGGTTGCCGGCAGCCGGGAGGGGCAGGTGTCCATTGGTCGGAAACTGCTGGCACGGCAGGGGCCGGGCGGGCACGCTGGCTTCATGATTCGTAACGCCACACCGGCCGATGTCCCCGAGATTCACCGTATGGTCCGCGAACTCGCCGAGTACGAGAAGTCCTTGGACGAGGCCCGCGCGAGCGAGGAGCAGCTGGCCGAGGCGCTGTTCGGGGAGCGGCCCGCCGCCTTCGCGCACATCGCGGAGACGGACGAAGGGGAGGTGGCGGGCTACGCGCTGTGGTTCCTGAACTTTTCGACGTGGACCGGCGTGAGCGGCATCTATCTGGAGGATCTGTATGTGCGGCCGGCGGTGCGCGGCGGCGGGCACGGCAAGGCGCTGCTGACCGAGCTGGCGCGGATCTGTGTGGAGCGCGGTTATGAGCGCCTCGAGTGGGCCGTCCTGAACTGGAACGCCCCGTCGATCGCCTTCTACCGCTCACTCGGCGCGAAGCCGCAGGACGAGTGGACGGTGTACCGGCTGACCGACGAGGCGCTGGCGTCGTTGGGCTCCTAGGACCGGACAGGGCTTTACGGGATCAGGACCACCTTGCCGATCGTGCCGCGCGTCTCCAGGGCGCGGTGGGCCGCGGCTGCTTCGGCGAGCGGGTAGCGCTGCACGGCGGGGCGCAGCCGTCCGGCCGCGGCCTCGGCGAGGGAGCGCTCTTCCAGTACGCGCACGTCTCCGCCCGCCTTCTGCAGCATCACCGGGCCGAGTACGCCTTCGGAGGTGATGCCGCGCTCGGCCAGCTCCTCCTCGGTGAAGGTCAGCGGGCCGCCGTCGTGCAGGCCCTCGCTCGACCAGCCGAAGACGAGGTGCTTGCCGCCCTTGCCGAGGAGGTCGACGGCGGCGCGGCCGGTCGCCCCGCCGACCGAGTCGAAGACGACGGTGGCCTTCCTGTCCTTGAGATGCGCGCCGAGATTCGCGCGGACCTGCTCGGGCCAGTCCGGCTGCTTGTAGTCGACGGCGAGGTCGGCGCCGTTGTCGGCGACCCGGGCCACCTTCTCCGGGCCGCCCGCCAGGCCGATCACGATCGCGCCGGCGTTCTTCGCGTACTGCACGAGGAGCGTGCCGATGCCGCCCGCCGCGGCCGGGACGATCGCGATGTCGTCGGGGCCGAGGTCGGTGAACTGCAGGATGCCCATCGTCGTACGGCCTGTCCCGATCATCGCGACGGCCTCGGCATCGTCCAGCCGCGCGGGGATCTCGTGGAGTCTGGCGGCGTCGGTGACGGCCAGTTCCGCGTAGCCCCCGGGATTCATGCCGAGGTGGGCGACGACCTTCTTGCCGAGCCATACCTCACCGACGCCCTCGCCGAGCCGGTCCACGGTTCCGGCGACCTCACGGCCGGGGATGGTGGGCAGTACGGCGGGGGCGGGGTAGGGGCCGGTCATGCCTTCGCGCAGGGCGGTGTCGAGGAGATGGACGCCGGCCGCGGCCACGGCGATCCGCACCTGGCCGGGGCCTGGGACGGGGTCTTCGGCCTGCTCGTACGTGAGGTTCTCGGCGGGGCCGTAGGCGTGGAGGCGGATGGCGTGCATGGGTGGCTCCCCTGGCGTGTGATCCGTACTGACGGGGAACACCCTTCAAGCTCAAGTTCGCTTGAGGTCAAGAGGCCGTCATCGGGGCTGTCACACGCGGGGGAAACGGGCCTGGATGTCCCACACCACCGGGTTGTCGGCGAGGCCCTCGTGCATGTCGGACAGGTCCGCGATCAGATCGTGCAGAAAATCGCGGGCCTCGCGGCGCAGCTCGGCATGGCTGAAGGTGAGCGGCGGCTCGTCGCCGGGCATCCAGTCGGCCTCCACGTCCACCCAGCCGAAGCGCCGCTCGAAGAGCATGCGGTCGGCGGACTCGGTGAAGTCCAGCTCGGCGTGCTGGGGTTTGGCGGCGCGGCTGCCGAGGGGGTCGCGGTCGAGCCGTTCGACGATGTCGCACAGGGCCCAGGCGAAGTCGAGGACCGGCACCCATCCCCAGGCTGTGGAAACCTCGCGGTCCTCCTTGGTGTCGGCGAGATAGACGTCGCCGCAGAAGAGGTCGTGCCGCAGGGCCTGGACGTCCGCGCGGCGGTAGTCCGTCTGCGGGGGGTCGGGGAAGCGGCGGGAGAGGGAGTAGCCGATGTCGAGCACGGGCTGATGGTGTCACGGGCCGCGCGGCGATGATCCGGCGCGGCCCGTGAGCACACGTCGTACGGCTTCGAAGTCGTACGACGTCACATCGGGGCTACTTCACGTTGATCGCGGTCCAGGCGGCCGCCACCGCCGTGTACTCCGCGCTGCCCGCCCCGTACAGGTCGCTCGTCGCCTGCAGGGTGGCTGTGCGCGCGCCCGCGTAGTTGGTGGACGAGGTCATGTACGTGGTGAGCGCCTTGTACCAGATCTTGTACGCCTTGACCCGGCCGATCCCGGTGACGGTGGAGCCGTTGGAGGTGGGGGAGTCGTAGCTGACGCCGTTAATGGTCTTGGCGCCGCTGCCCTCGGAGAGCAGGTAGAAGAAGTGGTTCGCCGGGCCGGAGGAGTAGTGCACGTCGAGCCGGCCGACGCTCTTGGACCAGTTGTCGGCGGAGTTGCCGTCGCGGCTGGGCTTGTCCATGTAGCGCAGCGGGGTGCCGTTGCCGCGGATGTCGATCTTCTCGCCGATGAGGTAGTCGCCGACGTCCGAGCCGTTGGCGGCGTAGAACTCGACCGAGGTTCCGAAGATGTCGGAGGTGGCCTCATTGAGGCCGCCGGACTCCCCGCTGTACTTCAGACCGGCCGTGGACGCGGTCAGGCCGTGGCTCATCTCGTGGCCGGCCACGTCGAGCGAGGTCAGCGGCTTGAGATTGCCCGCGCCGTCGCCGTACGTCATGCAGAAGCAGGCGTCGGACCAGAAGGCGTTGACGTACGCGTTGCCGTAGTGGACGCGGGAGTAGGCGGCGGCGCCGTCGCCCCTGATGCCGTTGCGCCCCAGCTCGTTCTTGTAGAAGTCCCAGGTCACAGCGGCGCCGTAGTGGGCGTCGACGGCCGCGGTCTGGCGGTTGGACGCGGTCCCGTTGCCCCAGGTGTCGTCGGGGTCGCTGAAGAGGGTGCCGGTGCCGTTGGTGCCGCCGTTCAGGTCGTACGTCTTGTGGCCGCCGCGGCCGGTGTCGGTCAGCGTGTACGAGGGCGCGGTGCCGAGCGTGACGGTGCCGCTGTACTGGCTGTTGCCGGTGCCGGTCTCGATGGCCTCGTACGCGTACAGCTCCTTGCCGGTGGCCGCGTCGGTGAGGACGTGCCGCTCGCTCGGGGTGCCGTCCTGCTGGACGCCGGTGACGACGGTCTCCCAGGCGAGGGTGGGCTTTCCGGTGGCCGCCCAGATCACCTTGCGGGCGGAGGAGGCGGCTTCGGACTTCGCGTCCGAGGCGGCGAGCGCCGACTTCTTCGCGGTGGCCACGGACACGGCGGGGGCCGTACTGGCCACGGCTATTCGGGCGTTGGTCGCCTTGGTCGTGGAGCGGGCGCCGGACTTCTTCTCGTGTACGACGAGGTCGCCGCCGATGACGGGGAGCCCTTCGTAGGTGCGCTCGTAGCGCGTGTGCACCGTGCCGTCCGCGTCGTTGACGACGTCCCGGACGACGAGCTTCTCCTTGCTCCCGAGGCCGATGGCTCCGGCGGTGGTGACCGCCTCTGCCTGGGCGTCCTTGAGCGCGGCCGAGCGCTGCGCGGAGGACAGTACGAGAGCGGTCGCTCCCTCTTCGCGGTCGGCCTGTGCATTGGCCGAGCCGCTCGTGAACGCGACGGCGACCATGGCGGCCGAGGCGATCAGGGCGGCGGCACGTGCGGTTCGCGCACGCTTGTGGGAGGGGGCGGTGTGGTGCGAGGACTGCAGGCGGGTCACGTGGACTCCTTCGCCAGTTGTGGGGGTAGCGGAGGAGAGAGTGCCAGCGAAAGATCGTTGTTGACAGGTCTGCAACAAACATTTGACCTTGAGTTGTCCGGAGGGCATACAACAGGGTCCGCTATACGGTGCGTTGGCGCGGTGGGCGGCATATGCGGTGCGGCCACCCCGGGCCGGGTGGGACTACGGCAGCAGCCGCTGTTCCTTCGCCACCGAGACCGCACCCGCCCTCGTGTCCACGCCCAACTTCGCGTAGATCCGGCTCAGATGCGCCTGCCGATTCGCGCCCCGCATAGGATCAAGTGCGTGGATATGCGAACTCTCGTACGCACCCTGACGCCCGCCGTCGCCCTGCTCCTGCTCGCGGGCTGCACCGACGGCGGCTCGGGCGTGCACGGCAAGCCGGGCGCGGCGGGCGTGCGTGACCCGCTCTTCCGCGGGCTCGGCAACGGCGGTTACGACGTCCAGCACTACGCCCTGACCCTCGACTACGACCCGGACACGAGCCATCTCCGGGGCACGGCCGAGATCACCGCCCGCGCCACCCAGGACCTGAGCGCCTTCAACCTCGACCTCCACGGGCTGAACGTCGAGAGCGCCACCGTCGACGGCGAGAAGGCCGCGGCCAACCGGGCGGGCGACGAGCTGACGCTGCGCCCGCACCGCGACATCGACAAGGGCAAGACCTTCCGTACGGTCGTCCGCTACTCCGGTGAACCGAAGACCGTCATCGACAAGGACAACTCGGAAGAGGGCTGGCTGCAGACCGGGAGCGGCGCCCTCGCGGTCGGCGAGCCCAGCGGCTCGATGGCCTGGTTCCCGGGCAACAACCACCCGAGCGACAAGGCCACGTACGACATCACGGTCACTGTGCCCAAGGGGCTGCAGGCGATCTCCAACGGAGAGCTGATGAGCACGGGCCCGGCGGGCGGGCGCACCAGGTTCGTCTGGAAGTCCAGGCAGCCGATGGCGAGTTACGTTGCCACGCTGGCGATCGGCGACTACGAGACGACGCCGTCCCGCACGTCCAGAGGCTTGCCGGTCCTCACCGCTGTCGACGCGGCCGTGGGGAAGCAGGGCGCGGAGCTGATCGCGCAAATCCCCGAGATCGTGGAGTGGGGGGAGACGAACTTCGGTCCGTACCCCTTCTCCTCCGCCGGTGTGATCGTTGTGCCGAAGGATGACATCGGCTATGCCCTGGAGACCCAGACCAAGCCCGTCATCCCGGTGGACCAGCTCCCGGAAACGCTCGTGCACGAGATCGCCCACCAGTGGTTCGGCAATTCCGTGACGCCCAAGTCCTGGAAGGACATGTGGCTCAACGAGAGCTTCGCGACGTACGCGGAGTGGATCTGGGACGAGGACTTCAACGACCAGCCGGCCCAGGAGAGCTTCGACGAGGCCTTCGCCGACGGGAAGAACTGGGCCTTCCCGCCCGCCGATCCGCCGTCCGCGGAGAAGGTCTCCGACGAACCGGTGTACGGCCGCGGCGCGATGGTCCTGCACAAGGTCCGTCAGGCGGTGGGCGACTACGCCTTCTTCGGGATCGTGGAGGGCTGGGCGGCGGAGCGCCGCCACGGCAACGCCTCCACCGCCGACTTCACTTCCTATGTGGAGAAGAAGTCCGGCAAGGACCTCACCGAGCTGTGGGACACCTGGCTGTACGGCAAGGACAAGCCCGCGAACCCATGAGCGCGGGGAGCCCCCGGCCGGGCGGCCGGGGGCTCCCTCTGCGCAGCGCTGCGTACGTCAGAGGTTGACGCCGAAGTCGCGGGCGATGCCCTCAAGACCCGAGGCGTAACCCTGGCCGACCGCGCGGAACTTCCACTCCGCGCCGTTGCGGTACAGCTCGCCGAAGACCATGGCGGTCTCGGTGGCGGCGTCCTCGCTCAGGTCGTAGCGCGCGAGCTCGGCGCCGCCCGCCTGGTTGACGATGCGGATGTAGGCGTTGCGCACCTGGCCGAAGTTCTGGCTGCGGGTGACGGCGTCGTAGATGGAGACCGGGAAGACGATCTTGTCGACGTCAGCCGGCAGTCCCGCCAGGTTGACGTTGATCTGCTCGTCGTCGCCACCGCCCTCGCCGGTGCGGTTGTCACCGGTGTGCACGATGGTCTGGTCCGGCGTCGCCTTGTTGTTGAAGAAGACGAAGTGGGCGTCGGAAGCGACCTTGCCGCCGGGGTTCACACCGATCGCGGAGGCGTCGAGGTCGAAGTCGGTGCCGGTGGTGGTACGGACGTCCCAGCCGAGGCCGACCGTGACGGCGGTCAGGCCCGGTGCCTCCTTGGTGAGCGAGACGTTGCCGCCCTTGGACAGGCTTACTGCCATTGGGAAGTCCCCTTCGTGGTCGACTGTGCGGGCTTCGAGCCTCGAAGCTACCGTCACCCGTCATAACGCAGGCAGGGGACTGTCAGGTTCCATCCGCGGAAAAGTGGGTGACGGGAGCGCGGTGGGCACGCGACCATGGACACATGTCCGGTCCTTACATCATCCGCGGTTCGGTCTCCCTGCCGGAGGCCGAGCTCATGTGGCGTTTCTCGCGGTCGTCGGGACCGGGTGGCCAGCACGTCAACACGAGTGACTCACAGGTGGAGCTCCGCTTCGACCTCGCGAGGACCGAGGCGCTGCCGCCGGTCTGGAAGGACCGCGCGCTGGAGCGGCTCGCGGGCCGGATGGTGGGTGGTGTGATCGCGGTCCGCGCGTCGGAGCACCGCTCGCAGTGGCGCAACCGGGAGACGGCGGCGGTGCGGCTGGCCGCGCTGCTCGCGGAGGCGACGGCGCCGCCGCCGAGGCCGCGCCGGGCGACGAGGATTCCCCGGGGTATCAACGAGCGGCGGCTGCGGGAGAAGAAGCAGCGCTCGGAAACGAAGCGCGGCCGCACGGGCCGCGACTGGTAGCCGCGCCGGCTCCGGACCGGCCCACCCCGCGTCCCGCGCGTCCCGGGTCGGGCCCGCGTCCCGCGCATCCCGGTCGGACGCGCGCGTCCCCTCCCGTACCGGAAACGTCAGCCCAACTGCCGGTAGCGGCCCTTGAAGTACGACAGCGGGTTGCCGTCTCCGCTCGGGAGGCCCACCGTCAGCACGCGGGCGATCACCAGCGTGTGGTCCCCCGCCTCGACTCGCTGCTCCGTACGGCACTCCAGCGTCGCGAGCGAGCCCCTCACCAGCAGCGCCCCGCTGACCTCGCCCCTCGTGTACGGGATGTCCTCGAACAGCAGCCGGTCGCTGACGCGGCCCTTCATCGCGAAGCGGCCCGCGATGTGCCGCTGGCTCTCCGAGAGCACCGAGACCGCCCACAGCGGCTGTTCGGTGAGCAGGTCGTCCATGCGGGAGCCGTTGCGCAGGCTCACCAGGACCAGCGGGGGGTCCAGTGACACCGACATGAAGGCCGTCGCCGTCATGCCGACGTCCTCGCCGCGCGGGCCGTCGTCCGGGTCGTGCGCGGTCACCAGCACCACACCCGCGGCCAGCCGGGACATGGCGGCACGGAACTCCTCGTTGCTCACCCCCTCAGCATGGGGGATGGCAACAGGGGCGGTAGCGGGGGTCGTCTGCAACACACGAGGAACGCTAGTCTCGGCCGTCCCGCGCCCGCATCGGGCCAGGGGACCAGCCAGGTCCTAGGACCGTCGTGACCGCACGCCGGACCCCCGTGGGTGCACAGCACACACCGTATTTGCGTTCAAGAAAGCGAGGGTCATTGCAGCCCGCGCAGGCAACCCGCCATCATCCACTGTGACTTGAGTCACAGAGTGCAGTATTTGTTGACCCTGTGTACCGAGTGGACAGCTCGCTGTGATTCAGTGGCCGTGATACCGCAACAAGAACGCCGATGAGAACCCTGGAGTTTGCTGTCGAGGTCTCGGGGAGAGCGAGCAATGGAGACCGAGTCGGAGCCCTACGTCCGTCTTGCGACCCTGCGGCAGCTGCACCAGGTGGTCGCGGACCTCAACACGGCCCGGAGCTTGGCCGACACACTGCAGACCGTGGCCGACGGAATCGTCGCAGGACTCGGCTACGAGCTGGCCTGCGTCAATCTCGTACGCCCCGACGGTGATCTCGTCGTCGCCGCATTCGCCGGCAGCGCCGCCGCGGAAGCCCTGATCACCGGCCGCGTCGGCTCCCGCCCGTCCTGGGAACGCCGTCTTTCGATGGGCGAGGCCTGGGGCGAGCTGCGCTTCATCCCGCACACCGAGGGCTGGGTGCTCATCGAGGACGACGTCCCGCAGTGGCACACCGAGGGCCCCGACCCGCGCTTCGAGGACGAGTGGCACCCGCAGGACCGGCTCTACGCGCCCATGTATGCATCGGGCGGCGGCCGCGAGCTCCTCGGCGTCATCTCCGTCGACCGGCCGCGCAACGGACGGCGGCCCGGACCCTGGGGCCAGGAAGCGCTCCAGATGTACGCGTCCCAGGCCGCGATTGCGATCAGCAACGCCCGCCTGCGAGCAAACATGCAGCGCGCCCTGGTCCGCCTGGAGCGTGAGCAGCAGGCCCTGCGCGCCAGTGAGGAGTCCTTCCGGCAGGCGTTCGAGTACGCGCCGAGCGGTATGGCCATCGCCGAGATGGGCGGCGACCAGCACGGCAGGCTGCTGCGCACCAATGACGCCCTGTGCCGGCTGCTCGGCAGACCCGCCTCCGCGATGCGCCGCTACTCCTTCGCGGATCTCGTCCACCCCGAGGACGTCGGCACTCTGCTGCGTACGTCTGCCGAGGGGGGCAGAGCCGAGCTGCGGCTCGGGCGGCGGGACGGGACGTATGTCTGGGTCTCGCTCCGTAACTCCGTCGTCGCGGACACCGCGGACGGCCCCCGGTTTCTGCTCACCCATGTCGAGGACATAGAGGACCGCAAGCGGCACGAGCTCCAGCTCGCGCACCGGGCCAGTCACGACGCACTCACCGGACTGCCGAACAGTGCCGAGCTGCGTGCCCGGCTCAGCGCGCGGCTGTGCGAGCGGCCGCAGACGGCGCGGGAGACGGCGATCGAGGCCCTGGACGCCGCGTACGGGGCGGACAGCGAGGGGATCTTCGGCAGCGACGGCTTCGACTTCGAGACCACCGGCGTGCCCTACGACCACCATGTCCACACGATCGCTCCCGACGGCGAGGCCGACGACGGGACGAAGGGGCTCGCGGTCCTCTTCTGTGATCTGGACGGCTTCAAGTCGATCAACGACCGGTTCGGGCACCAGACCGGCGACGCGGTGCTTGTGGAGGTCGCGCGCCGGCTCACGACCGGCGTACGCGACAACGACACCGTCGCCCGGCTCGGTGGTGACGAGTTCGTCGTGCTCGCCGACGGCCTGGGCGCGGCGGACGCCGCCGACCTGGCCGTACGCCTGCGGAACGCGATCATCCTGCCGATCCGGGTCGGCGGCCGCGGGGTCCGCGTAGGGGCGAGCTTCGGCATCGGCTGGGCGAGCTGCGGAATGTCCGTGGAAGAGGTCCTGCAGAGCGCCGACCAGCGGATGTACGTCGAGAAGCGGTCCCGTGCGAAGGTGCACCGGCGGGCCGGCTGAGGTCAACGGCACCCTATGGGTTACTCCGAACCGGGTAGGCTCGCCCGCGTCGGCGATGTGCTGACGACATGGTGAGGAGTGAATGGGGATGACGGCCGCGAACAACGGCGCGAGCACGCCCGAGGACGACGATCCGTTCGGCTACCTGTACGAGGACGGACGGGCAGCGGGTGCGACACCGCCCGGCCAGAGCCGCGGCTACGGCTATCCGGGTCCGGCCGCGCAGCCCGGCGTCCCCAGAACCTCGTACAACCAGGTCCGGACGGTCGGCGAGCGCCAGTACGGCCAGCAGGTCCCGCAGCAGCAGGCGTACGGGCAGCAGTCGTACGGGCAGCAGGGCCAGCCGACCGCGCAGTACGCGGCCCCCGAGACCTACCCCGGCGGCGCCCCCACCAGCCCGGTCCCGTCCCAGGGCGGCGGCCACGGCGGGGGACGCGGCGGCGGCCCCAACACCAAGGGCCTGCTGATCGGCGCGATCGCTGTGGTCGCGGTGGTCGTGATCGGCATCGCGGCGGCGCTGATGACGGGCGGCGGCGAGGACGACAAGGCGGGTCGGTCCGGCGGGACCGACGGCTCCAGCGCGGGCCAGTCGGTGAAGCCGAGCGATGACCCGTCCACGCCAAAGGACCCGAAGGAGCCGCTGCCGAAGCAGGACGCGGCGACGCTGCAGCTGGGTGCGCCTGCCGTGCTGGCCAAGGACATCGAGGGTGCGGAGGGTGCCGGCGGCGCGTTCGTCACCGGCTTCAACGCGGTGGGCGCCTCGGTCACCTGGAAGGCGAACATCAAGGAGGCCGGTGGGTATCGGCTGTATGTGCGCTACGCCATCCCGGCGCAGGACGCCAATGCCACGCTGACGGTCAACGGCAAGGCGAACACCAACCCGCTGGGTCTGAAGAACTTCATCCACTCCACGGACCCGGCCTGGGACAAGAACTGGCAGACCACGTGGGCGCCGGTCAACCTCAAGCAGGGCGAGAACGAGCTCAAGATCTCCTGCGAGCAGGGCAACCAGTGCAACGTGATCCTCGACTGGCTCGAGGTCAAGGACGGCTGACCAGCCTCAGGAACGGCTGATCAGCCGCTGATCGTCCGCAGGCTGATCGTCTGCAGGAACCCCGCCACCGTCCCGGCCATCGCCTCGCGAGCCGGGGCGAGGTATTTCCGGGGGTCCACCGATTGCGGGTCGGTCTCCAGGAAGGCCCGGACCGCGGCCGTGAAGGCCGTGTTCAGGGCCGTTCCGACGTTGATCTTGACCATGCCCGAGGCGACCGCGCGGCGGATTTCCTCGTCCGGGACGCCCGAGGAGCCGTGCAGGACCAGCGGGACCGGGACCGCGTCGCGCAGGTGGGCGACCAGGGCGTGGTCAAGGGCCGCCGTGCGCTCCGTCATCGCGTGGGAGGAGCCGACCGCGACGGCCAGGGCGTCCACGCCCGTGGCGGCGACGTAGGCCGCCGCCTCGGCCGGGTCGGTGCGGACGCCCGGGGCGTGGGCGTCGAGCGGGGCCTCGCCCTCCTTGCCGCCCACCTTGCCCAGTTCCGCCTCGATCCAGATGCCGCGTTCGTGTCCCCAGCGCACGGCGTCCGCCGTGGCGCGGACGTTCTCGTCGTACGGCAGCTTCGAGGCGTCGAACATCACCGAGCTGAAGCCCTCGTCGTCCGCCGACCTCAGCAGGCGCACGGAGACGACATGGTCCAGGTGGAGGGCGAGCTGCGCGCTGGACGCCTGGGCCACGGCGGCTGCTGCGGCGGCGATGGCGGAGACCTGTCCGCCGTGGAACTTCACGGCGTTCTCGGAGATCTGCAGGATCGCGGGCTCGCCGGCCTGCTCGGCGCCGGCGGCGATCGCCTCGGCGTGCTCCAGCGTGATGACGTTGAAGGCGGCGATGCCGCGGCCGTCGGCCGCGGCGGCCGAGACGAGTTCACCGGTGCTGACGAGTGGCATGGTCCATCCCCATTCCCGGGCGGCTGAGCCCGATTGTGCGCTTGCTGCGGGCTTTCACGCCGCGGTCACGCGTTCGGTCACCGCGATCCGCGGCACAAGCTCCTCGTACGCGGCGGCGTCGAACTCGCCCGCCGCCGGGGCCAGTACGGTCGCCGCCGACAGTGCCACAGCGCGGGCGAGCCTGTCCGGCCACGAAAGCGCCTCCACGAGCCCGGAGAGCAGCCCGGCCACTGCCGAGTCGCCCGCGCCCGTCGGGTTGCCCTTCACCGGCGCGGGCGGGGCCGCCTGCCAGACACCGTCCGGGGTGACCGCGAGGACGCCGTCCGGGCCGAGCGAGGCGACCACGCTGTGCGCGCCGCGGCGGCGGGCGTCACGGGTGGCGCGCAGCGGTTCGCGGGAGCCGGTGAGCCGGGCGAGCTCCTCGGCGTTCGGCTTGACCAGGTCGGGGCGGGCGGCGATGCCGCGGCGCAGTGGTTCGCCGCTGGTGTCCAGGAGCACGGGGACCTCGGCGCCGCGGGCCCGGCGGATCAGTTCGGCGTACGCGCCCACATGGATGCCTGGCGGAAGGCTGCCGCACAGGGCGACGGCGTCGGCTCCGCGCAGCAGGGAGTCGTACGAGGAGAGGAACGCCGCCCATTCCTCGGCGGTGACGGTGGGCCCCGGCTCGTTCAGCTGGGTCGTGTCGCCGCTCGCGTCGTCGGCCACGGCAATCGTGCGGCGGGTGGTCCCGGCGATCGGGACGAGCGCGTCGTGCGGTGCGAGCGGGGCCAGCAGATCGCGCAGTACGGCTCCGACGGGCCCGCCCGCGAAGCCGGTGACGACGCTCTCGTGGCCCAGTGCGGACAGCACGCGGGCGACGTTGAGGCCCTTGCCGCCGGGGCGTTCGCGGACCTCGCTGACGCGGTGGCTGGCGTGCGGCGTCAGCGCCGGGACCCGGTACGTGATGTCGAGAGCGGTGTTGAGCGTGACCGTCAGGATCACCCGTACACACCCCCGGAGAACGCGTTTGCCGTGCTCGTACGGGCCCTGATCATGCCAAACGGAAAGCGGATGGCCCAGACCCCCGGGCCAACCGCCTTGAGTGACTTGCGTAGAAATCACCCTACTTGCGGCTCAATCACCCATTCGCCCTTGCGCATCACGCCCTTGAGCGTGAACTCGGCGTCGAGTACCACCAGGTCGGCGTCCTTGCCCGGCTCCAGCGAGCCGACCGTGTCGTAGGCGCCCAGCAGCCTCGCGGGATTGGCCGAGATGGCCTGGACGACGTCCTCCACCGGCAGCCGGTCGATGGTGACCGCGCGCCTGAACGCGGTGTCGAGCGTGAGCGTCGAGCCCGCGATGGAACCGCCCTCGACCAGCCGCGCGACGCCCTCCTTGACCTCGACTGCGAGCGGGCCGAGCTGGTAGCGGCCGTCGCCGAAACCTGCCGCGTCCATGGCGTCGGTGATGAACGCGACGCGGGCCGCGCCCGCGCGGTGGAAGGCGAGTTCGAGGGCGGCGGGGTGCAGATGCGTGCCGTCGTTGATGAGCTCGACCGTGATCCGCTCGTCCTCCAGGAGCGCGGCGATCGGTCCCGGAGCGCGGTGGCCGAGCGCGGGCATCGCGTTGAAGAGATGCGTCGCCACGGTCGCGCCCGCATCGATGGCCTCGACGGTCTGCTCGTACGTCGCGTCCGTGTGGCCGATCGCGGCGATCACGCCGTGCTCCGCGAGGAGGCGTACGGAGTCGATGCCGCCGGGGAGTTCGGTGGCGAGGGTGACCATCTTCGCCGTACCGCGTGCGGCGTCGATCAGCTTGCGCACCTCGGCCGGATCGGGGTCGCGCAGCAGCTCCTCGCTGTGGGCACCCTTGCGGCACGGGGAGATGAAGGGGCCCTCGAAGTGGATGCCCGCGAGGTCGCCCTGCTCGACCAGCTCGGACAGGAAGCCCGCGCGGTGGGCGAGGAAGTCCATCTCGCCGGTGACGGTGGAGGCGACGAGGGTGGTCGTGCCGTGCTCGCGGTGGGTCCGTACGCCCTTGAGCACGTCCTCGGCGCTGCCGGAGGTGAACGAGGCGCCGCCGCCGCCGTGGTTGTGGATGTCGACGAAGCCGGGGACGACCCAGTGGCCGGAGAGGTCGTGCGATGCCGCGTCGGCCGGCGCGGCGCCGACGATCTTCGTCCCCTCGACGATCACCCGTCCGTTCTCGACGGTTCCGGTGGGCAGTACCACCCGGGCGCCCGTGAGAACCATGCGGTCGGCCATCAGCCGGTTACCTCCGTGTCGAGTAGATCCCAGGCGAGCAGCCCTGCGCCCAGGCATCCGGCGGTGTCCCCGAGGGCCGCCGGGACGATGGCGGGCAGCTTCTGGAACGTGACTCGTTCCTCGACCGCGGCCCGAAGTGGTGTGAACAAGGTTTCCCCTGCCTCGGCGAGACCGCCACCGATGATCAGGGTGCGGGGGTCCAGCAGGGTGAGCGCGGTGACGAGTCCGGCGGCGAGGGCGTCGACGGCGTCGAGCCACACGGCCACGGCTTTCGGATCGCCCGAGGCGACGGCCTTGGCGCAGTCGGCGGCGTCGGCGTCCGGGTCGCCGCTCGCCTTCGCCCACGCGCGGGTCACCGCGGCGGCGGAGGCGAGGGTCTCCAGGCAGCCGCGCTGGCCGCAGCCGCAGGCAGGGCCGTCGGGGCGGACGACGATATGGCCGATCTCACCGGCGTATCCGTGGGCGCCGGCCTCGATCTGCCCGGCGATGCCGATGGCACCGGCGATCCCGGTACCGAGCGGCACGAACAAGAACCGGTCGGCGCCCTTGCCCGCGCCGATGCGCCCCTCGGCGAGGCCGCCGGTGCGGACGTCGTGGCCGAGGGCGACGGGGGCGCCGTGGAGTCGCTCGCTGAGCAGCCGGCGCATCGGCACGTCGCGCCACCCGAGGTTGGCGGCGTACACCGCGATCCCGTTCTCGGCGTCGACGATGCCGGGGACGGCGACGCCGGCGGCGAGGGCGCTCTCGCCGAGGTGCTCCTCGCCGTACGCGCGTAGCTCGCCGGCGAAGCCGATGATCGACTCGACGACGGCGTCGGGCCCGCGCTCACGCGCGGTGGCGCGACGGGCCTCGTACAGCAGGGTGCCGTCGGCCGCGACGAGGGCGGCCTTCATGCCGGTGCCGCCCACATCGAGGGCGATGACGTGTCTCACGTGGACAGTCTGGCGGGTGGACGGGGGAAAGGTCTAGTCCACTGCGACGGATTGTTGCGCGCCCATACAAACGGCGGAGTGGTTTTCCCCCACCCGCCCCTTCCCGAAACTGGGGGCAAGCCCCAGACCCCGGGGCGAGGGATGCGGGGGCTGAAGCCCCGCACCCCTTGCGGCAGCTTCGCGCCGCGCCGGCCCGGGTGGGTGACCTGGGGTGCTCCGCGGCGAAGCCGCCGAAGCGCCGAGGGCGTGAGGGCGTCAGCCCTCACGTACCCCTCCTGCGGGGGGCCCGGGGCGCAGCCCCCCACGCGGCGGAGCCGCAAAATGTCACAGCGGGAAGGGGCGGGGAGGGGATCAGCCCCGCGCAGCGGCTACCGCCGCGGAGTGAAGGACGGGGGGCCGACGCCCCGCGCCCCGCGGCACGGGCAGTCCGAGCAGCCCGGACCGCCCCGCGCCCCGGACCGGCCCGTCAGGAAAGGATCACGCTCCGCGTCAGATTCCTCGGCCGGTCCGGGTCGAAGCCCTTCGACTCCGCCAGCGTTACCGCCAGGCGCTGCGCGCGGATCAGGTCCGCCAGCGGGTCCGCCTCCTGGCGGGCCACCAGGGTGCCGCCCACCCGGGCCACGTCGACCGACAGGCCCTCCGGGAGTGCGCCGAACACCCAGGCCACGCGGCCCGGGCCGGTGATCGAGATCGGGCCGTGGCGGTACTCCATCGCCGGGTACGACTCCGTCCACGCGCCCGCCGCCTCGCGCATCTTCAGGCCCGCCTCCAGCGCAAGGCCGTACGTCCAGCCGCGGCCCAGGAACGTCCACTGCTCCGCCCCGACCACCGCGTCCGGCAGCGGCTCCGTGATCGCGAGCTCCGCGTCGACCGCCGCCTCGGTGACGGATTTCACGCCGGGCAGGTCACCGAGTCCGGCCCGCAGAAAGGCAAGCGCGGTCGTGGCGAAACGGGTCTGGACGACCGACTCCTCGTCCGCCCAGTCCAGCACCGCCACCGCGTCCGCCGCGTCCATGACGGGGGTCTTCGGGTCCGCGGTCAGGGCCAGCGTGGGGACCTTGCCGCGGAGGGCGGACAGCAGGTCCAGGACCTCCGTCGTCGTGCCGGAGCGGGTGATCGCGACGACCCGGTCGTAGGACCGCCCCGCAGGGAACTCCGACGAGGCGAACGCGTCGGTCTCGCCCAGCCCCGCCGCCTCCCGCAGCGCCGCGTACGCGATCGCCATGAACCAGGACGTGCCGCACCCGGTGACGGCGACCCGCTCCCCCGGCTGTGGCAGCCCTTCGAAGGCGGCCGCGGCCTCGGCCGCTCGGCGCCAGCAGGCGGGCTGGGTGGCAATCTCTGCTGCGGTACGGGACATGCGACAGGGCTCCTCGCGACATACGCGTAACTCGGGACCGGCATCGACCACTTCGTGCCAAGGGACGTGCTTAGCAGCCCGCGGCGTGCCCGGGCAATGCCTGCCCGGCCGGGCACGGACGTCACGGAAGTGGCCCCGGGACTGACGTTGCGGAAGTGATATGCAGTGGAGTAGACCTCATACCTCCGGATGGTGGAAAATCGCAGCTCATCTCACAGGACGTCGCGGGGGACCGACTGGGACAAGACGGGCAACCAAAGCAGAGGGTGGGGGAAGAGCTGTGCATCAGCGCTTCTTGGGTCTGACCGCGGCGCTCGCCGCACTGGGCATGACGGCGGCTCTCGCGGGCTGTGGCACAACCAGCGGTTCCGGCGATGTCACCCTCAAGCTGGTGGCGGCCGACTACGACGTGTCCGGCGGCCAGAGCAGCAAGAAGTACTGGGCCGACCTCAGCGCCGCGTTCGAGAAGCAGAACCCCGGCATCAAGATCGACGTCCAGATCGAGTCCTGGAACGACATCGACCGCAAGGTCGGCGAGATGGTCAAGGCCGGCAAGGCCCCGGACGTCGCCCAGATCGGCGCGTACGCCGACTACGCCGCGGCCGACAAGCTGTACTCCGCCGACCAGTTGCTCTCCATACCCGTGCAGTCCAACTTCCTCGGCCCGCTCACCGACGCCGGTGAGATGAAGCGCGTCCAGTACGGACTGCCGTTCGTCGCCTCCACCCGGCTGCTCTTCTACAACAAGAAGCTCTTCAAAGAGGCCGGGATCAAGGAGACCCCCAAGACCTGGGACGACCTCGTCGAAGACGCGGAGAAGCTGAAGGACAACACCGACGCGAAGTACCCCTTCGCGCTGCCGCTGGGTCCTGAAGAGGCCCAGGCCGAGACCATGATGTGGCTGCTCAGCGGTGGTGACGGCTACACCGACACCACCGGCAACTACGCCATCGACTCCGAGCAGAACGTCGCCACCTTCAACTGGCTGAAGACGAAGCTGGTCGACAAGAAGCTCACGGGCCCTGTCGCCCCCGGCAAGCTGAACCGCAAGGACGCCTTCGCCGCCTTCACGCGCGGCGAGGTCGGCATGGTCAACGGCCACCCCTCCCTGATGCAGGCCGCAGCGAAGGCCAATATCGACGTCGGCAAGGTGCCGTTGCCCGGCACCACCGGCAAGGCGAAGGCGGCGATGGGCGTCGCCGACTGGATCATGGGCTTCAAGCAGAACGGCCACCGCGTCGAGATCGGCAAGTTCCTGGACTTCGTCTTCAGCGACAAGAACGTCCTCGACTTCGCCGGCCAGAACGACCTGCTGCCGGTGACGGTCTCCGCCTCCGAGGCGATGGCCGCGGACCCCGAGCACCAGGACCTCAAGGAGTTCCTGGAAGAGCTCCCCACCTCGGTGCTTCCGCCCGTCGGCAAGACCTCATGGGCGGCCGTCAGCGAGAACATCAAGAAGAACGTCGGACAGGCTGTGGAGCCGGGCGCCAACCCGGCTGATGTTCTCGGCCGCATCGCCCGCGCCGCCACCGTCAAGGAGAACGCCGAGTAGTCCCGGCGGTCCGCGGCAGAGAACAACCCGTCGCCGATATGTTGGATCGTATGACCGACGACCAGGCGCTCTCCGAGCGTGACCGTGCCGTACTGGCCATGGAGCACCGCTCCTGGCCGGGGCCCGGCGCGAAGGAGAGGGCCATCAGGGAACAGCTCGGCATCTCCCCGGTCCGCTACTACCAGCTTCTCAACGCCCTCATCGACGACGAGCGCGCCCTCGCCCACGACCCGGTCACGGTCAACCGGCTCCGCCGTGTCAGGGACGCGAAACGAAGTCGCCGATAGGGTCGGTCCATGGGCAGCTCCCCGTACCCGCATCCCCTGCCGACGCCGTCCACCCCCGCCGGCCGTGACGGTCTGGCCGCGATTTTCGCCCGGCCGCAGAAAGCCGTCGTCGCCCTCGACTTCGACGGCACTCTCGCCGAGATCGTGCCCGACCCCGAACAGGCCCGCGCCCACCCCGGCACCGTCCCGGCGCTCGCCGCGCTCGCGCCACGTATCGCATCCGTCGCCGTGGTCACGGGACGCCCCGCGGGTGTCGCCGTCCGGTACGGCGGCTTCGCCGGAGTGCCGGGCCTGGACCATCTCGTCGTCCTCGGTCACTACGGCGCCGAGCGCTGGGACGCCGTGTCCGGCACGGTCAAAACGCCGGCCCCGCATCCCGGTGTCGCGGCCGCCCGCGCCGAACTCCCCGGATTCCTCGACGACATCGGGGCGTGGCAGGGCACCTGGATCGAGGAGAAGGGCCAGGCCGTCGCGGTCCATACGCGCCGCGCCTCCGACCCGCAGGCCGCCTTCGACGCCCTGCGCGATCCGCTCGCCGAGCTCGCCGCCCGCCACGGACTGATCGTGGAGCCGGGCCGTATGGTCCTGGAGCTGCGCCCGCCGGGCATGGACAAGGGCGTGGCGCTTGCCGAGTACGTACGCGAAGTGGAGGCCGAAGCCGTCCTCTACGCCGGGGACGACCTCGGGGATCTGCCCGCCTTCGCCGCCGTCGAAAAGCTCCGCTCGGACGGCATCCCCGGCCTGCTGGTGTGCAGCGGCAGCGCCGAGGTGCCGGAGGTCGCGGACCGCGCCGACCTGCTGCTGCCGGGTCCGGCGGCGGTCGTGGAGTTCCTAGGAGCCCTCGCGCAGCGCCTGTAGCTGGTCGAGGAACCACTGCTGCGGCGGCAGCGCGGTCGCCGCGGCCGCCAGCCGCTTGGTGCGGTGGGCCCGTTCGTCGTGGGGCATGGTCAGCGCCTGGTGCAGCGCGTCGGCGGTGCCGGTCACGTCGTACGGATTGACCGTGACCGCGTCCTCGCCCAGTTCCTCGTGCGCTCCCGCCTCACGCGACAGCACCAGCGCACAGCCGTCGTCGGAGACGACGGGGATCTCCTTGGCGACCAGGTTCATACCGTCCCGGATGGGGTTGACCAGGGCGACGTCCGCCAGCCGGTACGCGGCCAGGGAGCGGGCGAAGTCGTCCTTCACATGCAGGACGACCGGGCTCCATGTCTCCGACCCGTACGTGGAGTTGATCTCGTCGGCGACGCGCTGGACCTCGGCCGTGTACTCGCGGTAGACCGCCAGGTCCTGCCGCGAGGGGTACGCGAAGGCGACGTGGACGACCCGCTCCCGCCATTCGGGCCGGGTTTCCAGCAGGTGCCGGTAGGCGAGCAGCCCGCGCACGATGTTCTTGGACAGTTCGGTGCGGTCCACGCGCACGATCGTCTTTCGCCCGGGGCCCACCTGTTCGCGCAGCGCGGCCAGCCGCTCCTCCACGTCGGGCCGGTGTGAGCGCTCCCGCAGGAAGTCCGCGTCCGCGCCGAGACCGTGCACCCCGATCCGGGTGCCAGAAGGGATGCCGGGGCCAAGCACGGTGTGGCAGCAGTCGGTGAAGGCATCCGCCCAGCGGTGGGTGAGGAACGCCGCCCGGTCGGCGCCGAGGATGCCGCCGAGCAGCTGGGCGGCGATGTCGTCGGGCAGCATCCGGAAGTAGTCGACGGGTGCCCACGGCGTGTGCGAGAAATGGCCGATACGCAGGTCGGGGCGGTGGGCGCGGAGCATCCGGGGCACCAGCGCCAGGTGGTAGTCCTGCACCAGGACGTCGGCGCCCGGCGCGGCCTCCTCGGCCAGGGCCTCGGCGAAGGCGCGGTTGTAGGCCTCGTACGAGGCCCACTGGCGGCGGAACTCCGCGTCGAAGACCGGCTCGAGCGGCGTCTGGTAGAGCATGTGGTGCACGAACCACAGCACGGAGTTCGCGATCCCGTTGTACGCGTCGGCGAACACATCGGCGTCGATGTCGAGCATCCGCACCCCGGGCTCGGCCACCCCGCGCCGTACCGCCTCGCGGTCGCCGTCGCTGAGGGCGGCGCACACCCACACCGAGTCCGACTCGGAGTCGATCGCGGACAGACCGGAGACCACACCGCCCCCGCCGCGGCGGGCGTCCAGCGAACCGTCCTGCTGACGCGTGTATGTGACCGGGCCGCGGTTCGACGCGACAAGGATCTGGGCGGCAGGCTGCTGGGAGACCATGTGCCGAAACCTAGCCCTTCCTGTAAACCCTCAAACGTGCGTACGGCTGGACTGCGCCACTCGGTGTCCTCATGCCGGTCCTCATGCCGCGTGCCGTGCCGCGTACTCGCCGATCTCGCGCATCGGCGGCCGCTCCTCGGTGTCCACTGCATGTGTCCGCGGTACGAAGCCCTCATCGCCCCGCTCGAACTGTGTGAGCGCAGGCCGCACCAAGTGACCGCGGGAGAGCCGCAGTTGAGCCGTACGGTAGATCGCCGCGGCCATCCGCCCCAGCGCCTGACCGTCCTGGTGGCGGTGCTTGCGCGAACCGACGTCCACCTGCGCCAGCGCGTCGAGCCCCACCGTGTGCAGCGCGTCGACCAGCAGACCCAGCTCCACTCCGTAACCCACGGGGAAGGGCAGTCGCTCCAGCAGCGAGCGCCGCGCCGCATACTCCCCGCCGAGCGGCTGGACGAACCCGGCCAGCTGCGGCCAGTGCAGATTCAGCAGCGGCCGCGCCACCAGCTCGGTCACCCGGCCGCCCTGACCGGACACCTCGCCGAGCGGCCGGTCGTACATCGCCTTGACGAACTGCACCTCGGGGTCGGTCAGCAGCGGCCCCACGATCCCGGAGACGAAGTCGGCCGAGAACTCCTTGAGGTCAGCGTCGACGAAGCAGACGATGTCGCCGCCGGTCACCATCAGCGACCGCCACAGCACCTCGCCCTTGCCCTGGACCGCGGGTATCCGGGGCAGGATCGAGTCCCGGTGCACGACGCGCGCTCCGGCAGCCGCGGCCACCTCGGCCGTACGGTCGGTCGAACCCGAGTCGATGACGACCAGCTCGTCGACGAGCGGTACGGCCTCCATCAGCTCACGCCGGATCACGGTGACGATCTCGCCGACCGTCGCCTCCTCGTCGAGCGCGGGCAGGACGACGCTGATGGTCGTACCGCGCTTGCCGGCCATCAGCCGGCCGAGCGGGCGGTCGGCCGCAGACCAGGAACGCCTGGTCAGCCAGCGCTCCACCTCTTCCAGCACGTGCGCGTCTCCCTCTGACATCCGGATCCTGTGATCCATCTCGCGGTTCGGACGACTATCTCAAGCGTCCGGGCCTTCGGTTACAGTCTTGAACAACGCGGATGACCGTCGCATGTCGGGGGTCCTCACGCTGATAACCGAATACCGCTCATCCAGAGGGACAGAGGGAACGGCCCGTTGAAGTCCCGGCAACCCTCCCGCCGACCGCGAGGTCACGGTGGGGAAGGTGCCAATTCCGTCTCGTGGCGAAATGCGTCGCGAGGAAGATGAGGAGAAAGGGCCTCGCCACCATGGCTGTGCAGACTGTCGCAACCACCCCCGTGAACCTCGGTCCCGCCGCGGCGCTCTCGTGCCGCGAGTGCGGAGAGCGTTTCGACCTTGGCCCGATCTTCGCCTGTGCCTCCTGTTTCGGGCCACTCGAAGTCGCGTACGACCTTCCGGCCGATGACCCCGAGGCGCTGAAGAAGCGGATCGAAGCGGGTCCGAACAACATCTGGCGGTACGCCCCGCTGCTGCCCGTCCCCGCCGACGTGGCCGAGAAGCCGAACATCAACCCCGGCTTCACCAAGCTCGTCAAGGCCGACAACCTCGCCCGTGAGCTGGGCGTCACCGGCGGCCTGTACATCAAGGACGACTCCGGCAACCCGACGCACTCCTTCAAGGACCGTGTCGTCGCGATCGCCGTCGAGGCCGCGCGCGCCTTCGGCTTCACCACTCTTTCCTGCTCCTCCACCGGCAACCTGGCGGGCGCTGTCGGCGCCGCCGCCGCGCGGGCCGGCTTCCGCTCCTGTGTGTTCATTCCGCACGACCTGGAGCAGGGCAAGGTCGTCATGGCCGCGGTGTACGGCGGCGAGCTCGTCGGCATCGAGGGCAACTACGACGACGTCAACCGCTTCTGCTCCGAGCTCATCGGCGACCCGCTGGGCGAGGGCTGGGGCTTCGTCAACGTCAACCTCCGCCCGTACTACGGCGAGGGTTCCAAGACGCTGGCGTACGAGATCTGCGAGCAGCTCGACTGGCAGTTGCCCGACCAGATCGTGATCCCGATCGCCTCGGGCTCGCAGCTCACGAAGATCGACAAGGGCCTGCAGGAGCTGATCAAGCTCGGCCTGGTCGAGGACAAGCCGTACAAGATCTTCGGCGCCCAGGCCGAGGGCTGCTCGCCGGTGTCGACCGCCTTCAAGGCCGGGCACGATGTCGTACGGCCGCAGAAGCCGAACACCATCGCCAAGTCGCTGGCGATCGGCAACCCCGCCGACGGCCCGTACGTCCTGGACATCGCGCGCCGCACCGGCGGCGCCGTCGAGGACGTCAACGACGAGCAGATCGTCGACGCGATCAAGCTCCTCGCCCGTACGGAGGGCATCTTCGCGGAGACCGCGGGTGGCGTGACCGTGGGCGTGACGAAGAAGCTGATCGAGGCGGGCGTGCTCGACCCGGCGCTCACCACGGTCGTGCTCAACACCGGTGACGGTCTCAAGACCCTCGACGCCGTCGCTCCGACGACCGGTCCCACGGCGACCATCCGCCCGAGCCTCGACGCGTTCCGCGACGCCGGCCTGGCCCGCTGACTACCTACGGAAGGCAGAACACCATGAGCGTGAACGTCCGCATCCCCACCATTCTCCGTACGTACACGAGCGGTCGGGCCGAGGTCCCGGCGGAGGGCGCGACGCTCTCCGAGGTGATCTCCGACCTGGAGAAGAACCACACGGGCATCGCCGCGCGCGTCCTGGACGACCAGGGCAAGCTGCGCCGCTTCGTGAACGTGTACGTCAATGACGACGACGTGCGTTTCGAGCAGGGTCTCGAGACGGCGACCCCGGACGGTGCGGGCGTTTCGATCATTCCCGCCGTCGCCGGCGGCTGAGTTACGCAGCGTTAAGAGAATTGCCCCCTCCGCAAGAGAAGCGGAGGGGGCAATTCTGCATGGTTGAGCGCGGTACAGTTGGGGAAGCCCCCTCCGCTGCTTGTGCCGACCGCATATGAGAATGCGCCCGGGCCCAAGAAGAAGCAGCCAATGTGCGCGATCGAATTGCCTCCTTAAGCGCCATTTGCCGGGCCCGACTTGCCCCGGAATTTCTTGAATTCGGTTCAATTATCCGTTCGCGCGCGCTCGGATTTCTCGTCTGATTGACCTGTTGCAGAGGGCAGTTGGGCAGATACATTCAGCCGCGGTCGACGCGTTCCGGCGCACACCCCCTCCTGTCGGGTGGTGAGTTCTGACCCGGGTCCGCGAAGTGCGGACCTGTGCAAGGGCCAGTAATAGGGGAGTTAGGCATGGCTCAGGGCACCGTCAAGTGGTTCAACGCGGAGAAGGGGTACGGCTTCATCGCGGTCGACGGTGGTGCGGATGTTTTCGTCCACTACAGCGCGATCCAGATGGACGGATACCGCACCCTTGAAGAGGGTCAGCGGGTCGAGTTCGAGATCTCGCAGGGCCAGAAGGGGCCGCAGGCGGACATGGTCAAGCTCGCCGTCTGATCTCGGCGCGATCGGCCACCGACGCACTCACGCGACACTCACGCACGAAGGGCCCGCATCCTAGGGGGATGCGGGCCCTTCGTGCGTCTCCGTGCCCGTCCGCGATCCGCGAGAGCCGCTTGCGCCCACCCGTCACCCGGCCACCACCCCTCATCGAGGCTTCGTCGAAGCCGCTTGCACTCTCATAGGTCGAGTGCTAATCATTGGCGTTAGCACTCTGCAGGTGAGAGTGACAGCTTAAGGACCGGGTCGGTGAGGCCCGAAGGGTCGGCGGGGCAAGGAACCGCACGGCTCTCAGGCCGTCCGTCGCGGGCGCCAGCGCGGTCCGGAGAATCCACCCCAGTCCGGGAGGACCACTTCACATGGCCAAGATCATCGCGTTCGACGAGGAGGCACGGCGCGGTCTCGAGCGCGGGATGAACCAGCTCGCCGACGCCGTCAAGGTCACCCTTGGCCCCAAGGGCCGCAACGTCGTCCTCGAGAAGAAGTGGGGCGCCCCCACGATCACCAACGATGGTGTATCCATCGCCAAGGAGATCGAGCTCGAGGACCCGTACGAGAAGATCGGCGCCGAGCTGGTCAAGGAAGTCGCCAAGAAGACGGACGACGTCGCCGGTGACGGTACGACCACCGCGACCGTCCTCGCCCAGGCGCTCGTCCGCGAGGGCCTGCGCAACGTGGCGGCCGGCGCCAACCCGATGGCCCTCAAGCGTGGCATCGAGAAGGCCGTCGAGGCCGTCTCCGGCGCCCTGCTCGAGCAGGCCAAGGACGTGGAGACCAAGGAGCAGATCGCTTCGACGGCCTCCATCTCCGCCGCCGACACCCAGATCGGCGAGCTCATCGCCGAAGCCATGGACAAGGTCGGCAAGGAAGGCGTCATCACCGTCGAGGAGTCCCAGACCTTCGGTCTGGAGCTCGAGCTCACCGAGGGTATGCGCTTCGACAAGGGCTACATCTCGGCGTACTTCGCCACCGACATGGAGCGTATGGAGGCGTCGCTCGACGACCCGTACATCCTGATCGTCAACTCCAAGGTCAGTAACGTGAAGGACCTCCTTCCGCTGCTGGAGAAGGTCATGCAGTCGGGCAAGCCCCTGCTGATCATCGCCGAGGACGTCGAGGGTGAGGCCCTGTCGACCCTGGTCGTCAACAAGATCCGTGGCACCTTCAAGTCCGTTGCCGTCAAGGCTCCGGGCTTCGGTGACCGCCGCAAGGCGATGCTGAACGACATCGCCATCCTCACGGGCGGCACGGTCATCTCCGAGGAGGTCGGCCTCAAGCTCGAGAACGCGGGCCTGGACCTGCTGGGCCGCGCCCGCAAGGTCGTCATCACCAAGGACGAGACCACGATCGTCGACGGCTCCGGCGAGAGCGACCAGGTTGCCGGTCGCGTGAACCAGATCCGTGCCGAGATCGAGAACTCCGACTCGGACTACGACCGCGAGAAGCTCCAGGAGCGCCTCGCGAAGCTGGCCGGCGGCGTGGCCGTCATCAAGGCCGGTGCCGCGACCGAGGTCGAGCTCAAGGAGCGCAAGCACCGCATCGAGGACGCCGTTCGCAACGCGAAGGCGGCCGTCGAGGAGGGCATCGTCGCCGGTGGTGGCGTGGCTCTGCTCCAGGCTTCCTCGGTCTTCGAGAAGCTCGAGCTCACGGGCGACGAGGCCACTGGTGCCGCGATCGTCAAGCTCGCGCTGGAGGCTCCGCTCAAGCAGATCGCCGTCAACGGTGGTCTCGAGGGTGGCGTCGTCGTCGAGAAGGTGCGCAACCTGGCCGTCGGCCACGGTCTGAACGCCGCGACCGGCGAGTACGTCGACATGATCGCCGAGGGCATCATCGACCCCGCGAAGGTGACCCGCTCTGCCCTGCAGAACGCGGCCTCCATCGCGGCGCTGTTCCTGACCACCGAGGCCGTCATCGCCGACAAGCCGGAGAAGGCGGGCGCCGCCGCTCCGGGCGGCATGCCGGGCGGTGACATGGACTTCTGAGCCTGACGGCTCGGACCCGGTCCTGACCGAGGGCGGTACCCCCACTCCCAGGGGGGTACCGCCCTCGGGCGTGTGTGCGGGTAGACCCGGACGGCTCAACCGATCACCTGGCTGGATCACGTGACGCCCGGTCTGCGAGCGCCGAGGCGAGGGGCAGTGGAATGTGCCGGGTGCGGACATTCGGTCGGCATCCCGAACATCACACTCCCGCGGCGGCCGTCCGTGCGCCCACGGGATCGTCGGCCTGCCGTCGGGTTCCGCGGCCGGCGGCGATGGTGGGGCCGGCGGCGCGGGCGCCGTAGTCAACGGCGCGAAGGGTGACCCCGGCCAGGACGGTGGCAACGGGTACACGGTCATCTACTGGCAGGACCTTGGTCTGCCCCACCCCGAGAGCGGTCTCGGGGTGGGGCAAACCCCCGGATGAACAGGCCAGTTGGCCCGGTGGGAGATAGTCCGCCGCTGCGCGAGGGTCGTCCCATGCGAATCATCGGCAGCCGGAAGCCCGGCTTCACATCAGTGGCCCTCACCCTTCCCGTTCTCGCGACCGCCCTGGTCGCTCTCCCCGCACCCGCGTCGGCCGCGGCAACTCCGCGGCCGGACACGGCTGTCCGCTGGGAGAAGTGCCCGGGCACCGGACTCGATCAGCGTCAGGAGTGCGCGACCCTCGCCGTGCCGCTCGACCACGCCGAGCCCGGCGGGCCGCACATCACCCTCGCCATTTCCCGTATACGCAGCGAGAACCCCGGGGCCCGGCGCGGCACGCTGCTGCTGATCCCCGGCGGACCCGGCGGCCCCGGCATCAACGACCCCTCCATCAGGGGGAAGGCCCTGCCCCAGTCGGTGCGCGACGCCTACGACATCGTGGGCTTCGACCCGCGTGGCGTTGGCCGCAGTACGCCGGTGAGCTGCGACCTGTCGCACGACGACCTGGCCCTTGTGAACATCCGGCCGTACCCCGCGCCCGACGGGTCCATCGACAAGAACACCACCACCGCACGCCGTCTCGCCGACACCTGTGCCAAGAACGGCGGCGACGTGCTCCGCAGCATCAGCACCCGCAACGAGGCACGGGACATCGACGCCGTCCGCCAGGCCCTCGGCGAACGCAAACTGTCCGCCTGGGGCGCCTCGTACGGGACGTATGCGGGAGCCGTGTACGCGCAGATGTTCCCCCTGCGCACCGACCGCTGGGTCCTGGACAGCAACGACGACCCCGACCCGAAGCGGGTGGCCCGCGGCTGGCTCGCCAACTATCAGACCGGTGTCGAGGACGCCTTCCCCGACTTCGCCGCCTGGGCGGCCGACCCCGGGAACCCCGACCGCCTCGCCGCCGCACCCGCCGATGTCCGGCCGCTGTTCCTCGCGCTCGCCGAGCGCCTCGACCGGGCACCGATTCCGTGGACCGGCGCCAACCCGGCCGAGCTCAACGGCAACGTCCTGCGCCAGGCACTGCTGGAGAGCCTCTACGCACCCAAGGACCGCTTCGCCGGCCTCGCCAAGCTGATCGCCGCCGCCCGCGACGGCCGCGAGCTGCCCGCGCCGAACACTCCGCCGGACGAGGCCATGCAGAACTCCGCCGCCTCCTCGGGCGCCACCATCTGCAACGACGTCGACTGGCCGGACGGGAACCAGGCCGCCTTTGAACGCGAGGTGGCCAAGAGCCGCAAGCGGTACCCGCTCACCGCAGGCATGCCGGTGAACATCTCGCTGTGCTCCTTCTGGCACGACGAGCCCCGGGAGCGCCCGGTCCGCATCACGCCGGACGGCGGCCCGTCGAACGTCCTGTTGATCCAGAATCTGCGCGACCCGGGGACCCCGCTGACCGGTGCGCTGAAGATGCGAAAGGCCTTCGGGCAGCGGGCCCGGATGGTCACGGTCGACTCGGTCGGCCACGGCGCCTACCGCGCCAACGGCAACGCGTGCGGGGACGATGCGGTGACGCGGTTCCTCCTCACGGGTGAGCGTCCGGCCCGGGACGTGTCCTGCGCCGCCGAGTAGCCCTCTTCCGTGGTGAATTCGGCAAGGCTCCGTCACCAAGCTGTGAAGGTTGTACGGGAAGCTCGTGGTCTGTCCAGCGCAGCGCACTTCGCGCTTCTCACTCGGGGGGAACATCAGATGAGGACCAACGTTCGCAGAGCCGCCGTCGTGCTCGCCGCCGTATCCGCACTGGCTCTGACGGCCTGTGAGCCCAGCGGCTCCTCCGCCGACAAGCCGAGCGGCACGGGGAAGGCGACGGCGACCCCGCCGACCGCGAAGCCGTCCACCGGCGGCACCGCGACCGCGAAACCGTCTCCCGCCAAGCCCTCGCCGGCGAAGCCGTCGGACTCCACGGGCGGCGACTCGTCGCCCGATCCCGAGTACGACCTCTTCCCTTGCAGCACCTACGACGCGACCTTCTCGGCGAGCCTGGCCGAGTCCACCACGAGCAGCTACCTGCTGAAGATCACCAACAAGAGCGGCAAGCCGTGCAAGGCCCTCACCTCCCCCATCGTGACCTTCGGTGAACTGGACGGGCAGGCCAACGAGCGCAAGGAGACGCTCCCCGGCAAGGACCTCGTGCTCAAGCCGGGCGAGTCGGCCTACGCCGGCCTGATGGGCGGCAAGAACGACGGCAAGGGCAAGACCGTGAACTACATCCGGATGACGATGAACACGGAGTCCGACCTGGAGCAGAAGCCGCTCAAGGCCTCTACTCCCGGTCTGTACGTGGCGCCCACGAACTCCGTGACGGCCTGGATGAACAACGCGGAGGACGCGCTCAGCCTGTGAGCCCCGCGACGAACGCGGACCAAGCGGCGGCCCGGAACACGAGTTTCGGGCCGTCGGGGTTCTTGGAGTCGCGTACGGGGACGATGCCGGGGTGGTGGTCGGAGACTTCGAGGCAGTCGCCGCCGCTGCTGCCGCTGTAGCTGGACTTGCGCCAGGTCGCCGCGCTCAGGTCGTACTCAGGGCTGATCTTCATGCGCGTAATCCTCCGCCACTGATTCGATCAGAGCCATTGATTCTTGCGGTGACAGTGCGCTGGCCCCGACCAGATCGTAGGTCAGCTCGTACCGGGCGACTGTAGCCGGATCGTCCTGCAACTGCCCCGTTCCCAGCGCCTGTAGATAAGCGAGTGGTGGTGCGTCGATGAAAGACATCAGCTTGAGCGCTCCTTCATCAGCCATGTGCGCGCCCGCTTCGAACGGCAGCACTTGGACGATGATCCTGTGGCGGTGGGCGAGCCTCGCCACGTGATTCAGAGCATCCGCCATGACGGCGGCCCCGCCTACCCTGCGCCGCAGCACTGCCTCGTCCAGAACCGTCCACAACAGCGGCTTTGTTGGATCGTCGAGTAGATGTGAGCGGTCCAGCCTCGCCTCCACCAGCTCATCGATTACGTCGTCCGCAACCTCGACCTGCCGTAGCGGCCGGGCGGCGGGGACGGGTCAGGAGTTGCGCCAGAGCTGTGCCGGATCCGAGGGGTTGCAGGAGGTCTGCTGGAAGCCGATGGAGCTCGACATCCCGAGACAGTTCCTCTGGGCGACGTTCTGCAGGGTGTGGCCGTTCGATTTCGTGGCACTGATCTGCCAGGCCTGAGCTTCGGAGCCGTTGCAGTCCGCGATCGCGATTCCCGCGTAGCCCCGGGATTCGATGCAACGGCCACTGCCCTGGCTGACCAGTCGGAACGTGTTGCCCGAGATGGGTTTGTAGGTCCACTGGTAGTTCATGGTGGTCCCGTTGCCCGACGGCTCGCCGCACACCGAGTTGGAGACGGCGGAACCCGCGTAGGGGGAGTAGGAGTCCGCCAGGCACCGGCCCGTCGAGGTGCCCTTGAGCAGGTGCGTCCCCGAGGGTGCGGGCTGCGCAGGGGGCTTCTCTCCGCCGGAGGTGCCGGAACCGCCCGAGTTGCTCGAACCGCTGGACGCGCCGGAACCGGAGCCTGCGGATCCGGCCCCATCCGTCGTTGCGTTGCCCCCCGCCGCGCCAGAGGCGCCGGATGAGGGGGCGGAGCTCGGATCGGGCTTGGAGCCCGGCGGGCGGGACGACGGTGCCTTGGGCTTCGGAGACCCGCCGCCTGTCGGCGACGCGGACGGTGAGACCACGGACGAGGGCGTCGATCCGCCGGGGCCCGCGCCCTGCGAAGAGCCTCCGTAGGGCGCGAGCGCGAGGGTCAGGGTCGTGCCCGTCACCACCACCACGGGCAGGACGAAGAGGAGCACGCGGGTGCGGCGGTCGCGTCGCTTGGGGGAGTCCGGCGAGGCGGGCGTCGCCGGGGGATCGGGCTGAGGCTTCTTCTCCGGTTCCGGCGCGACTGGCTCCGGGTCGCCGGGCTTCAGGGACTTCGGTCCCGAGCCGTCGGCGCCGTCCGCGTCGTCGTGCTCCGCGTTCGCGGGCACGGTCGCCGCGAAGGCGGCCCGGTCGGCGATCCGTTCCGCAACGGCTCGTGGCCAGGGCGCGGACGCTGCGGACGACAGCGGCAGTGTGTGGTCGCCCGCGAGCTCGAACAGCTCCGCCGCCGTGGGCCGGTCCGCGGCGTCCTTGGCGAGGCAGGACGTGATCACGGCGGACAGGTCCGGATGCGTCTCCGGCAGATCACCCATGTCCGGTTTGGTATGGACGATGCGGTAGAGCATGTCGGGGCCGGACCCGTCGCCGAAGGGCGGGCGGCCGTTCGCCGAGTACAGCAGCAGGCTGCCGAGGGCGAACACGTCCGCCGCTCCGCTCAAATTCTGTCCGGTGACGGCCTGTTCCGGTGCCATGAACGCGGGGGTGCCGATGACCATGCCGGTCCGGGTCAGCCGGCTCTGGTCGGCAGCCCGCGCCACCCCGAAGTCGATGAGGGTCAGGCCCTCGCGGGTCAGCATGACGTTGGAGGGCTTGAGATCGCGGTGGACGATGTCGGCCGCATGCACCGAACGCAGGCCGGATGCGGCGTCGCGCAGCACCCGCCAGAGGCTGTCGCCGGGCAGCGCGCCGCCGTGCAGGCGCACCGCCTCGCTCAGGGTGATGCCGGGGATGTAGCCGGTGGCGAACCACGGCGGTCGCGCAGTGCGGTCGCTGGCCAGCATCCGCGCGCTGACGCCGGCGGGCAGCCTGGCCAGGTTGTCGAGTTCGTGTCCGAAGTGGCGCAGGAAGTCGTCGTCCTCGGCCAGGGCCGGCAGGACCTGCTTGACGGCGGCGTACTGTCCGGAGGAGGAGATGCCGAGATAGACCCGCCCCATGCCGCCGGAGCCGAGCACGCCGATCAGCCGGAAGGAGCCGATACGCCGTGGATGTCCGGGCTCCAGTGGCTGGGCTCCGCTCCCGGCCAAATTGGAGTTGTTTTCTAGTCCCCCATGCATGGGCCACAGGGTAGCGGAGGCCGGTGCGTTCCTTGGTGTAGGGCTCGTGCGGCCTTCTTGGTCAAGTCCCGTCCCCTGCACGCCGGTTCAGCGACGCATGGCGCGTGCCGCGTCAGCCTGACGTCGTACGCGACGGGTCCCGGTGGGCTGGGCCGAGCGGGCGCGCGCCGCAGCAACACTCATGCGGCTCTCATCCCGGGCTTAACCCGCCTTCACACCACGCACCTAGCTTCCGCACCATGTTCTTCATCTATCTCCGGCGCGAGCTGCGCCGTCGCAGAAAAGCGGCGCTCGTCGTCGCCTCGGGGCTCGCCCTCGGGATCGCGCTGGTCATCGTCGTCAACTCGGTGTCGTCCGGGATGAACCGCGCCCAGGACAAGGTCCTGGAGTCGCTGTACGGGCTCGGCACCGACATGACCGTCACCAAGGCCGCCGCGCCTCCCGGTGAGGGGGACACCACGCGGAAGCCCCGCTTCGCGTTCGACGCCAAGGGCGACAACGACGCCGCGCAGAGCAAGGACCTTGTGATGGTCGAGGGGTTCGAGACCCTCGCCGCTTCGACGGTCGCGCAGGTCGGCAAGCAGGACGGCGTCGCGGACGCGGTCGGCGGGCTGAGTGTGCGGGTGATGAAGGTCAACGGGCAGTTCAAGCGGGGGGAGGTCCAGCAGCAGCCGGGGCAGCAGCGGGGCGGCCCGGCCACCGGTGAAGTCCAGGGCGGCGGGGCCGCGTTCGACGTCAACTCGTACACCGTGTACGGGACCGACGTGGCGCATCAGGGACTTGGGCCGCTGACCTCTTCGAAGATCACCTCGGGGCGTACGTTCAAGAGCACCGAGACCGCCGCCAAGGCCGCCGTCGTCGACAGCGCCTACGCCAAGGAGCAGAAGCTCACGGTCGGCAAGACCATCACCGTCAAGGGCACCAAGTACAGCATCATCGGCATCGCGACCGCCGACAGCGGGGACGCGGCCGCCAACGTCTATCTGCCGCTCGCCCAGGCGCAGACCCTCGCGGACGCGAAGAACAAGGTCACCACGGTCTACGTCCAGGCGACCGATTCGCAGCGGATCGACAGCATCAAGCAGGCCATTCAGAAGAACATCTCCGGTACGACGGTCACCACGTCGGCCGATCTCGCGGACACGGTTTCCGGATCGCTCTCGACCGCCTCCGACCTCGCCGCGGGCGTCGGCAAGTGGCTCTCGTACCTGGTGCTTGCGGCGGCGTTCCTGGTCGCGGGGCTGCTCACGTCGGCCGCGGTGAGCCGGCGGGTGCGGGAGTTCGGCACTCTCAAGGCGCTGGGCTGGCGCAGCGGCCGGGTGACCCGGCAGGTGGCCGGCGAGGCGCTGGTCAACGGGCTGGTCGGCGGGGCGCTCGGGATCGGGATCGGGCTTGCGGGGGCGTGGGCCATCACTGCGTTCAGCCCGACTCTCACCGCTCAGTTGGGCGGCGGGGGCGGTGGCGGCGGCGGACGGGTATTCGCCGGTGGCGGCGGCCAGGGCGGCCCCGCCCGCCAGGCCGCGTCCCGCGCGCTGGACATCGCCCTGACCGCGCCCGTCTCGCTGACGACCATCGGTCTGGCCGTGGCACTCGCGGTGGCGGGCGGCCTGGTGGCGGGCGGCTTCGGCGGCTGGCGGGCGTCCCGGCTGCGCCCCGCCGATGCACTGCGCCGCGTCGAGTAGCCGTCGAGCCACAACCTCATTACGTACAACAGGAGTTGAAGCACCATGTACGAGCTCAGAGATGTCACCAAGCACTATCGGCGCGGCAAGGAGCAGGTGACCGCCCTCGACGGGGTGGACCTGGTCATCGAGGACGGCGGGCGCCTGGTCATCCAGGGGCCGACCGGCGGCGGCAAGTCCACACTGCTTCAGATGCTCGGCGGCTTGGACCGGCCGACGACGGGCAGTGTGATGCTGGACGGCACCGACCTCGCGACCTTGCCGGAGGCGAGGCTCACGCGGGTACGGGCCGAGAAGATCGGCTTCGTGTTCCAGAGCTTCAACCTGATTCCCACGCTCACGGCCCTGGAGAACGTGGAGACCGCGCTCGTACCGCTCGGCCTGAAGGCCGCGGAACGCCGGGAGCGTGCGGCCGAAGCGCTGGTCTCGGTCGGTCTGGGGGAGCGGCACGGGCATCTGCCCGGGGAGCTGTCCGGGGGGCAGCAGCAGCGGGTGGCGATCGCGCGGGCGCTGGTCAAGAGGCCGGCGGTGCTGCTTGCGGACGAGCCCACCGGCAATCTCGACGAGTCGATGCGTGACGAGATCATGGATCTGCTGGAGGGGTTGTGGGAGGAGCACACGCTGACGTTTGTGATGGTCACGCATGACTCGGCGCTGGCGCGGCGGGCGCCGAGGCTGGCCGTCATCCGTAAGGGGCGGGTGACGATCAAGGAGCAGACGGCGGGGGCGGCGTAGCCGCGGGCGCTCCGAGGGGCGGGTAGGCCGAGGTCGGCGGGCGGTGCGCCTGCGGCGGGCCTATCCCCTACCCGCCCCTTCCCGAACTGGGGTTCCGCCCCAGACCCCGCGCCTCAAACGCCGGCGGGGCTGGATTTCCGGGTGAAGCCGAACCAGTACGTCGCCAGGAAGCCCACCACGTAACCCACCAGCAGCCCTCCCCCGTACACCGCCACCGTTTCGCCCAAGCCCCTGTTGCCGTCGAGCAGGGGGAACAGGGCCCAGCCCGAGGGGCCGATTGCCGTGGAGCCGACCTTGTCGCCGAGCATGTTGAACAGGCCGACGAAGCCGCCGCCGAACGCCCCGCCCACGCAGGCCGTGATGAACGGGCGGCCCAGTGGCAGCGAGACGCCGTAGATCAGCGGCTCGCCGACGCCCAGGAAACCGGCCGGGAGCGCGGACTTGATCGTGCTGCGGATCGAGATGTTGCCCGGCAGGCGGACGTAGACCGCGGCCGCCGCGCCGACCTGGCCCGCGCCCGCCATCGCGAGGATCGGCAGCAGGGCCGTGAAGCCCTGCTGCTCGATCAGCGTCGTGTGGATCGGGATCAGCGCCTGGTGCAGGCCGAGCATCACCAGCGGCAGGAACAGGCCGCCGAGGACGAAGCCCGCAGCCGCGCCGCCATTGGCCAGCAGCCAGTTGGCGAAGTCGCCGATCGCGGTGGAGAGTTCACCGGCCACGAACATCAGGCCGAAGAGGGTGACCAGGCCGGAGACCAGGACGGTCAGGGTCGGTGTGACCAGGACGTCCAGGGCCTCGGGGACCCAGCGCCTGCACCATTTCTCGACGTACACCGCGAGGACCGCCGCGGCGAGCGCGCCCAGTACTCCGCCCTGGCCGGGGGAGAGCTTCTGGCCGAAGGCCTCGATGCTCGCGACGCCCGGGAAGACGATGATCGCGGCGACCGCGCCGCCGAGCACCGGCGTGCCGCCGAACTCCTTCGCCGTGTTGTAGCCGACGAAGACCGCGATCAGCGACATGAAGCCGGAGGCCATGGCGGCGAGCGCGGGCACGACCGAGGGCAGCCAGCCCATGTTGGTGAGGACGCCGTTGAGTCCGGCGATGATGCCGCAGCCGATGAGCGCCGGGATCAGGGGCACGAAGATGTTCGCGATACGGCGCAGGAACAGCTTGAACGGGGTCGAGTTCCTGGCCTTTTGGGCCGCCTTGATGGCGGCGCCGCGTGCCGCGGGGGTGCTGAGGAGGGCCTCGAACTCCGGCGTGACCCGGGCGACTGTGCCCGGGCCCAGCACGATCTGGTACGTGTCGTCCTCGACCAGGCCCAGCACGGCCGGGAGCGCCTTCAGTTCCTCCTCCCGTACGAGGGAGGGGTCGCGCAGGCCGAGGCGGAGGCGGGTCATGCAGTGCGCGACGGTGGTGATGTTCCCGGCGCCGCCGACAAGCGGAAGGATCGCGGCTGCGGTGGCGCTGTTCTTGTCCGAGGACTCTGACGGGGTGTCTGGTGCCATGGTCCAGTCTGGTCAGCCGGCGGTCGCGTTCCCGAGCGCGGCGCGCAGATGACCGCCGGAGTCGGCAAGCAGCCGGGCGGCCGTGGGGCCGTCGACCCCGCCGAGGATGGTGAGGATCGCGTTCTTCACCTCGCCGTCCGTCGCGGCGAGTGCGGCCTCGATCTCCTCGTCGGACGCCCCGGTGGCCAGTGCGACGATCCGCCGTGAGCGGGCGCGCAGCTTCTCGTTGGAGGCGCGGACGTCCACCATCAGGTTTCCGTAGGTCTTGCCGAGCCGGATCATGGTGATCGTCGAGATCATGTTGAGGACGAGTTTCTGCGCCGTACCGGCCTTCAGCCTGGTTGATCCGGTGAGCAGTTCGGGGCCGACGACGACCTCGATGCCATGGTCGGCGGCCGTGCCGAGCGCGCTGCCCGCGTTGCAGGAGAGGCCGATGGTGAGCGCGCCGCGGGCGCGGGCGTGCTCCACCGCGCCGACGGCGTACGGCGTGCGGCCCGAAGCCGAGATCCCCACCACCGTGTCGTCCGCGGTCAGCTTCAGCGTGTCCAGGTCCGCGGCGGCCAGCTCCTTGCTGTCCTCGGCGCCCTCGACCGCCGCGACCATGGCGGTGGGACCGCCCGCGATCAGGCCCACAACCTCGGCCGGGTCGGTGTTGAAGGTGGGCGGGCACTCGCTCGCGTCCAGGACGCCGAGCCGTCCCGCCGTGCCCGCGCCCGCGTAGACGAGCCGGCCGCCGCGGGCCATCCGCTCGGCGGTGGCGTCGATGGCGGCGGCGATGCTCGGCAGCTGCGCGGCGACGGCGGCGGGGACGGTCTCGTCCTCGCCGTTCATGATCCGGGCGATTTCGAGCGTGGGCAGCCGGTCGATGTCGGCGAGTTCGGGCCGGAAGGCCTCGGTGGTGAGGGTGGCCAGCTGAGCGCGGAGTTCACCGTAGGAGGAGGACTCCGGGGACGCGGAGGACGTGGAGGTCATGAAAAGCGGCTCTGCTTTCTCGGTCCGTGTGGGGGGTTGGTGCGCTTGGTGATCAGCGGTCAGGACTCGGCTGTCAGGACTCAGCGGTTGGGGCTCAGCGGTTGCGGGGGCTGTGCCGGTGGGCGAGGGCCTCGTACGAGGCGGCGAGGGCAGGGGCCGCCGTCTCGTACGTACGCTGTGCGACGCCTATGAACAGGCAGTCGACGACGAGGAGTTGACTGGTGCGGGACGACATCGCGGCGGGGCGCAGCTCGCTCTCGCGGGCGGTGGACGTGGTCAGCACATGGTCGGCGTACTGCGATACGGGCCCGTCCGGGCGGCCCGTGATCGCGACGGTCGTGGCGCCGCGGTCGAAGGCGACACGCAGGGGCTCGATGACGTCGCCGGTGGAGCCCGAGTGGGTGATGGCGATGGCCACGTCGCCGGAGCGCAGCTGCACGGCGTTGGTCACGGCGAGGTGGGGGTCGGCGTGGGCGTGGGCGATGAGGCCGATACGCAGCAGCTTCTGGGCGAGGTCCATGCCGACGAGGGAGGACGCGCCGACGCCGTAGATGTCGATGCGGCGTGCGGTCGCGGCGGCGGCGACGGCCGCGCCCAGCTGTACGGTGTCGAGCCCGGCGGCCGTGTCGGCGAGGGTCTGCTGCTCGTCGTACGCGAGCTTGGCGACAACGTCGGCGATGGGGTCGTCGACGGCGATGTCGGCGGTGACGGCGGGCGCACGGCCCGACTGCTGGTGGGCGGCGAGACCGGCGAGTGCGAGGCGCAGATCGCGGTATCCGGGGTAGCCGAGCAGGCGCGCGGTGCGGACCACGGTGGCCTCGCTGGTGCCGGTGAGCTCGGCGAGACCGGTGACCGTGAGGGCCGCGCAGCCTGCCGGATCGTCGGCGACGGCTTCGGCCACCCGCTGCATGGAGCGGGTCATGGACGGCGCGAGGGTCCGCACCTTGGCCGCGAGGGCGGCGGGAGCGGGCGGGGCGTCGCCGCTGAAAATTTCCTTCACTGGATTGGTCACCCTTGAAAGATATTTTCGAAAATCCTTCAGCGTCAACCCCCCTCAGGCCCCTGAGATCCGGGTAGGGGCCTGGGGGACAATGGCTGCATGGACGACGCGAACCCCCTGGAGCAGGCCCTGCACGCGGCACGCGCTCTGGTCCTCGCCGACCTGGCCGCCCGCGATGTGGCCGACGCCGGGGTGGTGTCGCTGGTCGAGGACGCGGTGACGCACCGCCGCTGGTGGGTGGAGCAGTGGCCGGACGGCGTCGAGTACCTCGCGGGCCTGGTCGCCCAGGACGTCCAGGACGCCCTCCTGGAGCGGTACGGCCGCTGGCCGCTCTGCCCGGTCTGCGACATGGGCGACCCGCACGCGCTGGACGTCGAGCCGGAACTGGGGCCGGATCCGCACTGGGTCTGCGCGAAGGCGGGCGTCGTCGTGGCGCCGGTCGGTGGCCTTCAGTGACGTTGTACATCGATCCGCCGACGTGGCCGGGCCACGGCCGGATGTGGTCGCACCTGGTCAGCGACGTCTCGCACGAGGAACTGCACACGTTCGCGGCGTCGATCGGCTGCCCGCCGCGGGCCTTCGAACGGGACCACTACGACGTCCCGTCCCACCGGTACGACGATGCCGTACGGGCGGGGGCGGTGGAGATCGGCTCCAAGGAGCTCGTACGACGTCTTACGGATGCGGGGCTGCGCAGGCCGAAGGGACGCCCCGCCTAGGTCCTGTCCGGCCGATCTTGCCGGGCTCGCGTGCCCTGGCACGGCACTCCCCCGTAGCCCTTCGGGCACGGGAGGTGCCCCCATCGCCAGGCCGGCTCACTGATCCGGCCTGATCGACCGGACAGGACCTAGGGCCTGTGCCGGGCCGGGCCCCGGCGCACCTCCTACCCGTCCAGCGCGTCCCGCCACTCCCGCACCGCCTCCGGTGAGACCGGCGTGGACCACCCCTCCGGCCTTGCCGCCCCTCCGATGTGGAACGCGTCCACCCCCGCCCGCCTCAGCACCGGCACGTGGTCCAGGCGCAGCCCGCCGCCCACCAGGATCTGCGGCTCGTAGCCCGGCTCGCCCCGCCTCGACGCCTCCGCCACCAGGGTCGGCAGGCCCTCGTCGACGCCCGACGCCGAGCCCGCCGTCAGGTACGTGTCGAGGCCCGGCAGGTCCGCGAGCTGTTTGCGGAGCCCGTCGCGGTCCGCCGCGCGGTCGATCGCCCGGTGGAATGTCCAGCGGCAGCCCTCCAGTTCGGCGACGAGCCGCTCGACCGTCACCAGGTCGGCCGTGCCGTCGGCGTCCAGGAAGCCGAGTACGAATTCGTCGGCTCCCTCCGCGCGCAGCCCCCGCGCTGCGCGTACCAGCGCGTCGACGTCGCCCGCCGCGAAGCCGTCCGCGAGCCGCAGCATCACGCGCAGCGGGATGTCCACGGCAGCGCGGATCCTGGCGAACGTCTCCCTGGACGGCGTCAGCCCGTCCGCGGCCATGTCGGTGACCAGCTCAAGGCGGTCCGCCCCTCCGGACTCGGCCGCGACCGCGTCCTCCGCGTCGAGAGCGATCACCTCCAGGACTGCACGGTTGCTCATGGAACCCCATTCCTCCAGGGAGACGACTACGGCTCATACAGGTCTAGTCCAATGCCAAGCCTAATGCGCATGTACCGCACAGGCAGCCGTACGAACCTCCCGTATCGGAATCAGACCTTGCCTCCCATACACCTGGGGGGTATACATGGAACTCAGAGATACCCCCTAGGGGTATGTACGATACGGGAGGAACCGTGCCACCCACCGCCACCCCCACCCATGTCGAACTCGCCATCGGCGGCATGACCTGCGCCTCCTGCGCAGCCCGTATCGAGAAGAAGCTCAACCGCATCGACGGCGTCGAAGCCACCGTGAATTACGCCACGGAGAAGGCGAAAGTCAGCTTCCGTGGCGCGGACGTGTCCGTACGGGACCTGATCGCCACCGTCGAGGCGACCGGCTACACCGCCGCCGAGCCGACCCCCACCCGGGAAGCCGCCCACGAGGACGACGAGCTGCGCGACCTCCGCCAACGCCTCACCACCGCCGTCGTCCTCGCCGTACCCGTCATCGCGATGGCGATGATCCCCGCCCTCCAGATCGAGTACTGGCAGTGGCTCTCCCTCACCCTCGCCGCCCCCGTCGTCACCTACGCCGCCTGGCCCTTCCACCGTGCCGCCTTCACCAACGCCCGGCACGGCGCCGCGACCATGGACACGCTGATCTCCGTCGGCACGTCAGCCGCTTTCCTGTGGTCGGTATGGGCGCTGTTCTTCGGGACCGCCGGGATGCCCGGCATGGTCCATCCCTTCGAGCTGACGATCTCCCGCAGCGACGGCGCCGGGAACATCTACCTGGAGGCCGCGGCCGGGGTCACCGCCTTCATCCTGGCCGGGCGGTACTTCGAGGCCCGCTCCAAGCGCAAGGCGGGCGCCGCCCTCAAGGCCCTGCTCGAACTCGGTGCCAAGGAAGTCACCGTTCTGCGCGAAGGCCGTGAAGTCACGCTCCCCACCACTGACTTGAAGGTCGGCGACCGCTTCCTCGTACGCCCCGGGGAGAAGATCGCCACCGACGGCACCGTCGTCGAAGGCGCTTCCGCCGTCGACGCCTCCATGCTCACCGGCGAGTCCGTACCCGTAGAGGTCTCGACCGGCGACACCGTCACCGGCGCCACCCTCAACGCCGGCGGCCGCCTCGTCGTCGAGGCCACCCGCGTCGGCGCCGACACCCAGCTGGCCAGGATGGCCAGGCTCGTGGAGGACGCGCAGAACGGAAAGGCCGCGGCCCAGCGCCTCGCCGACAGGATCTCCGCCGTGTTCGTGCCCGTCGTCATCGCGCTCGCGATGGCCACCCTCGGCTTCTGGCTCGGCAGCGGCGCCGGGCTGACGGCCGCGTTCACCGCCGCCGTCGCCGTACTGATCATTGCCTGCCCGTGTGCGCTCGGCCTGGCCACGCCGACCGCTCTCATGGTCGGTACGGGCCGCGGCGCACAGCTCGGCATCCTCATCAAGGGGCCCGAGGTCCTGGAGACCACGCGCCGCGTCGACACGATCGTGCTGGACAAGACGGGCACGGTCACCACCGGCAGGATGACCCTCCTCACGGTCCACACCAGCCACGACGAGGCCGAAGTGCTGCGCCTGGCAGGCGCGTTGGAGCACGCCTCCGAGCACCCGATCGCGCGTGCCGTCGCCGAAGCGGCCGTACAGCGGACCGGCACGCTCCCCGCCCCCGAGGACTTCGCGAACATCCCCGGCCTCGGCGTGCAGGGCATCGTCGACGGCCATGCCGTGCTGGTCGGCCGCACCCAGCTCCTCGCCGAGTGGGAGATCCGCCTCCCCGCCGGGCTGGAGCGCGCCAAGGCGGCCGCGGAGGCCGCGGGCCGTACCGCCATCGCCGTCGCCTGGGACGGCGAGGCCCGTGCCGTCCTGGAGATCGCGGACGCCGTCAAGGCCACCAGCGCCGAAGCCGTCACCCGCCTGCGCGGTCTCGGCCTCACCCCGATCCTGCTGACCGGCGACAACAGGGCGGTCGCCGAGTCCGTCGCCGCCGAGGTCGGCATCGACGAGGTCGTCGCCGAGGTGATGCCCGAGGACAAGGTCGATGTCGTCAAGCGCCTTCAGGCCGATGGCTGTTCCGTGGCGATGGTCGGCGACGGCGTCAACGACGCGGCCGCCCTGGCCCAGGCCGACCTGGGCCTGGCGATGGGCACGGGTACGGACGCCGCCATCGAGGCGAGCGACCTCACGCTCGTGCGGGGCGACCTGCGGGCCGCCGCCGACGCGATCCGGCTCTCCCGCAGGACGCTCGGCACGATCCGCTCGAACCTCTTCTGGGCCTTCGCCTACAACGTCGCGGCGCTGCCACTCGCCGCCGCGGGCCTGCTCAACCCCATGATCGCGGGCGCGGCGATGGCCTTCTCGTCGGTCTTCGTGGTGGGCAACTCACTGCGCCTGCGCCGCTTCCGCGCGGCGTAGGCGCAACCAGTGGGGTCGGCGGGGGGCGGCGCGGCCTCAGCCGCCCAGGCGGCCGCTTCCGAACGCCCCGCCGCCCGCGTTCTTCCCGTGTTTGGGCCGTTCGTCGGGCCCCTTGCCGGTGGTGTGAGTGCTGTGGGTCTTCAGGTTGTACGGGAGGAGCCGCCCCTCGTGGGGGAAGTCGTCCTCGTCCTCGTCCCGGACCTCCTCGATGTGCTCACGATGGTCGGGGGTCGTCGGCTGCTCCTCGGGGCGGGGCGGAACCAATTGCTCCCGCCGCTTCGCCTCCCGCCACATGGCACCTCCGAGGAGGGCCACGATGACGATTCCGATGAGGACCAGACCGGCTCCGGCCAGGTGGGCACCCTCCGCCAGCTCGGTTCCCGAGCTGCTCTGGGCGATCATCACAGCGTTCATGTCGGCTGCCTCCGCGCAGGGAACGGCACACATGCCCTTTGCTGCCATTATCGCCCGCTTGCGCCCATTGCTGCCGCTTCAGCCGAAGAAGACCAGCTCCTTCTCGCCCGCCCCCGAGAGCTCGTAGCGTGTACCGGTCAGGGGACGGCCCCCGATCAGCCGGATCAGCGTGGAGGCCGGTCCCGTGTACGTGGCGGGGCCGGGGCTGTCGGCGCCGAGGACGAGCGGGGCGTCGTGGCCGTTCAGCCGGGCCAGCAGCGGCTGAGTCCTGCGGACCCGGGTCAGCGCCGCCAGCAGCTCCAGCGCATACGGCAGCCCCTCGCCCGCGTACGCCCCGGGCTCGCCGAAGGCTTCCCGTACATCCCCGGCATGCACCCACTCACCGAGGGCGATCCCGTCAAGCTTCCCGTGCCCGGCCTTCTCGATGACGGGGCCCGACTCGGTCATGCCGTGCTCCAGCTCGTCCACGACACGGGAGTTGGACCACTCGGCCCGCTCGGCGATGTCGCGGTCGTTGGCCTCGGGACTGAACACCCCTTCCTCGAACCTCCCTTCCACCACCCGCATCAGCGCCGAGCTGCAATGCGCGAGCACATGACGAACGGTCCAGCCGGGACAGCAGGTACGGAGCGCGAAGTCCTCGTCGGGACGGGCGCGCAGCAACGGGATCAGGGCGTCGCGCTCGGTGCGCAACAGCCGTCCGGGAAGCTCAGAGTCACGTACGGAATCCATGGCCCCCAGCCAACCGCACGGGTGCGACCGCGGGACAGCCCTTTGAGCACGGCCGGGGGACAGCCCTTTAGGCTCGGCCCATGACCGCCCCCTCCGCGGACCTCCGCGACCGCTGGACGCGCACCCTCCTCGCCGCCCGCGGGGGCGCGAGCGGCCCGGACCCGGAGCCGTACGCCGAGAATCTGCTCACCCGCTGGTCGGAGCCGCAGCGCCACTACCACACGCTTGATCACCTGACGGCGATGCTGCTCCACATCGATGCCCTGGAGGAGTACGCCGCCGACCCGGACCTGGTCCGCCTCGCGGCCTGGTTCCACGACGCGGTCTACCTCCCCGACCGCTCGGAGAACGAGGAACGCTCGGCCCGCCTCGCCGAACGCGCCCTCACCGAAGCGGGCCTCCCCCCTGCGAGCACGGCCGAGGTCGCCCGCCTGGTCCGCCTGACGATCACCCACGCCCCCGCACCGGACGACACCAACGGCCTGGTCCTGTGCGACGCGGACCTGGCGATCCTGGCCTCGGCCCCGGAGCCGTACGCCGCGTACACCGCCGCGGTCCGCGAGGAGTACGCCTTCGTCCCGGACGAGGCCTTCCGCGCGGGCCGCGCGGCGGTGCTGCAGCAGCTGCTCGACCTGCCGCGGCTGTTCCACACGCCGTACGGGCAGGCCCACTGGGAGGCCGCGGCCCGCGAGAACCTCACGGCGGAGCTGGCGACCCTGACGGCGGCCTGAGCCTGCGCAAACACCACATGACACTGGGGCGGAGTCCCACGTGTCGTCAGCCCAGTTCGGCCGGCAGCGCCGCCGCGTGCACGACCACCAACCCTGAGACCGCTCGCGTCAGGGTCACGTACAGCCGGCGCAGCCCCGTGCGTTCGTCCGGCTCGCCGTCGACGATCGCCGCGGGCTCGTCGAGGACCACGTAGTCGTACTCCAGGCCCTTCGCCAGCGACGCCGGGACCAGTGTCAGGCGGGACTCCGTCGTCGTCTCCTCGCCCGGGGCCAGGTGGGCGTGGCCCGCGGACGCCAGGGCCGCGGCCAGCGACGGGATGCGCGCGTCCGCCGCGATCAGGCCGATGGAGCCCTCGTGGCGCAGGGACTCCTCGCAGGCCGCGACCACCGCCGCGTCCATGTCCGTCACCGCCACCTCGCGGACCGACAGCGAGCCCGGCGACTCGCGGACCGACGTGACTTCCGTCAGGCCGGGGGACATGTGCGGGAGCAGCCGGGAGGCGTACGCGATGACCTCGCGCGGGACGCGGAAGCCCGCCGTCAGTTCCTCCACAGCCGCTTCCGGTTTGCCCAGGTGGGACAGGGCCTCCTGCCAGCTCCCTGTCGCCCACGGGGTCGTGCCCTGGGCCAGGTCGCCGAGGACCGTCGCCGAGCCCGTCGTGCAGCGGCGGCCCACCGCGCGGTACTGCATCGGGGACAGGTCCTGGGCCTCGTCGAGTACGACATGGCCCAGCGAGTGCGTGCGCTGCACCAGATCCGTCGCCTCGTCGATCAGCACCGCGTCCGCCAGGGACCACTTCGCGGCCCGGACGCTGCGGGCAGGCTTCGTCCACAGGATCGTCTTCTGCTCGTCCGCGGTCAGCACGCCCTCCGCGTGCTCCGCGAGGAAGTCGGCGTCGGACAGCAGCCGCAGCACCAGCTTCGCCGGGTCCACCGGCGGCCAGAGAGCCTTGACTGCCGCCTTCACCGCGGGGTTGCGCGCCACCGCGTCCTGCACCCGGTCGTCCGGCGCCTCGCCCGACTGTTCCATGCGGACCAGGACCGCGTGCGCGATGCGCTGCGGCAGGGCCTCGCGGGCAGCGCCGTAGCGGATGTCGCGGTCGAGCAACTCCTGCACGATCTCTTCGAGTTCGTACGCCGGGATGCGCCGGCGCCGCGAGCCGCGTACGACCATCAGCGGCTCCGTGGGCATGGTGACATGGGAGCGGACGGCACGTCGCAGCACCTCCGCCATCCGTGCGTCGCCCTTGACGACCGCCGCGTCCGCCGCGTCCGAGCCCCGTACCTCCACGTGCGCAACGAGGTCGTCCACCGTTGCCTGCTTGACCTCCAACTCACCCAGCGCCGGCAGCACTTGCTCGATGTAGTGGAGGAAGGAGCGGTTCGGCCCGATGACCAGCGTCCCCGTCTTGGCCAGCCGCTCCCGGTGCGCGTACAGCAGATACGCGACCCGGTGCAGCCCCACCGCCGTCTTCCCGGTGCCAGGCCCGCCCTGTACACACACCGTGCCGCCGAGCCCGGAGCGTACGATCTCGTCCTGCTCCGGCTGGATCGTGGCGACGATGTCCCGCATCGGGCCGACGCGCGGCCGCTCGATCTCCGCCTGGAGCAGTCTGCTGGTGCGTTGCCCCCCGGCGGAGCCGGAAAATGTCTCAGCGGCGGGATCGGTCAGATGCTCGTCCTCGTACGCCGTGAGGTCGCCGGCCGTGTAGCCGAAGCGCCGGCGCAGACCGACATCCTGCGGGTCCTTCCTGGACGCCCGGTAGAACGGCTGCGACACGGGCGCGCGCCAGTCGATGACCATCGGGTCGCCGTCCGCGTCATGCACGTGCCGGCGGCCGATGTAGAAGCGCTCTCCCTCCGCGCCCTCGGCCAGCGACGCGCCCACCACATGCAGATAGTCGAGGCGGCCGAAGAAGAGCGGGGTGTGGGAGAGATCGGCGAGCGCCTTGATGCGTTCCTCGATCTGGCGCTCCAGGACGGCGGCGTTGACCCAGTTCGCGGTGACGTCGCGGATGTCGAGGGCCTGGACGTCCTCGCGCATCGTACGCAACGCGGAGCGGGAGGAGGTGAGATGGGCTCTTTCGCGTGCGAGAGGGTCGGTGTCGGGTGCGTGCGCGGGCACGGGTTGCCTCCGGGCAGATGCTGCATGGATCACGACATGGCGGACCGGCCGGTTTCCGTCCGGGCGGCGGCGCTCCTGGGAGGGAGGCGGGGAAGAGGGGGATTTTAGTCAGGGGGCGGACCGGGCGCGAATGGTTTTTTCCGGGCGCAGGGGGTGGAGGCCGGGCGTCCTCCCCGTAGGGGACGGCGTATGCCTGGAGTCGTACGCGGCCGACCGCGCGGTTCAGTCCGCAGGTCGATGTAATGCGTGGGCCGGAAATCCATCATGGAGACATGAGCACAGCAACCTTTACCCCAGGCGCCCACATACCCCACCCCAGCCACGGCGCGACCGCCACCGGCTCGACCCAGCACTCTCCGCACCGCCTCGGCAACGCGCTGCGCGTCGTCAAGGTCTATGCCCAGGCCGTCTTCAGTGTCGCCGTCCTCGGGGAGTATGCGGAGGAGGCAGGCGTCCGCCGCCGCTGACCCGGCCGTCCCGCCCACTAGTCGCGCCCACTGGTCCTGATCACTGGGCCTGATCACTAGTAGGGTCACGGCCGTGAAGTTCCGGAAAGTGACCCCGCGTTTACTCACCGCAGCCACTCTCGCCCTCTTCCGGTTCGCCAGGCGTTCCGTGCGGCAGCCGCTGGTGCTCATCGCCCTCGCCGCAGGCCTCTGGCTCGAACCGGCCCTCCAGACGTTTCTGTTCGTCCCCTGTCTGCTGATCACCGCCCGGGTACGGACACCCTTCCGGGCGGTGCGCTCAGCAACTCGCCTAGCCCAGCAGCTCGTCCGCGTCCATGATCCGGTACGCGTACCCCTGTTCCGCCAGGAAGCGCTGGCGGTGCGCCGCGAAGTCCTGGTCGATCGTGTCCCGTGCGACGACCGAGTAGAAGTGGGCCTGGTGACCGTCGGCCTTCGGGCGGAGGACCCGGCCGAGGCGCTGGGCCTCCTCCTGGCGGGAGCCGAAGGTGCCTGACACCTGGATGGCGACGGTCGCCTCGGGCAGGTCGATCGAGAAGTTCGCGACCTTGGAGACGACGAGCACGGAGATCTCACCCTGCCGGAACGCGTCGAAGAGCTTCTCGCGCTGCGCGTTGGACGTCTCGCCCTTGATGACCGGTGCGTTCAGATGCTCGCCCAGCTCGTCGAGCTGGTCGATGTACTGGCCGATGACGAGGATCTGCTGGCCCGCGAACCGCTGGACCAGCGCCTCCGTCACCTTCCGCTTGGTCGCGGTGGTGGCGCAGAAGCGGTACTTCTCCTCCGTCTCGGCGGTGGCGTACGCGAGCCGCTCGGAGTCGGTGAGATTGACCCGGACCTCCACACAGTCCGCGGGCGCGATGTAGCCCTGCGCCTCGATCTCCTTCCAGGGAGCGTCGAAACGCTTCGGCCCGATCAGGGAGAAGACGTCGGACTCACGCCCGTCCTCCCGTACGAGAGTCGCGGTGAGACCGAGCCGCCGCCGGGCCTGGAGGTCCGCCGTGAACTTGAAGACCGGCGCGGGCAGCAGATGCACCTCGTCGTAGAGGATCAGGCCCCAGTCCCGGGAGTCGAAGAGCTCCAGGTGGGAATAGATGCCCTTCCGCTTCGTCGTCAGCACCTGGTAGGTGGCGATGGTGACGGGGCGGATCTCCTTCTTCGTACCGCTGTACTCGCCGATCTCGTCCTCGGTCAGCGACGTCCGCTTCACCAGCTCGTGCTTCCACTGCCGGGCGGAGACGGTGTTGGTGACCAGGATCAGGGTGGTCGCCTTGGCCTGCGCCATCGCACCGGCCCCGACGAGCGTCTTGCCGGCGCCGCAGGGCAGCACGACGACGCCCGAGCCGCCGTGCCAGAAGCCCTCGACGGCCTGCTTCTGATACGGCCGCAGCGCCCAGCCCGTCTCGTCGAGGTCGATAGGGTGCGCCTCGCCGTCGACGTATCCGGCCAGGTCCTCGGCGGGCCAGCCCAGCTTCAGCAGGGTCTGCTTGATCTGCCCGCGCTCGGAGGGGTGCACGGCGACCGTGTCCGGGTCGATCCGGTTGCCGACCAGCGGCTGGACCTTCCTGGAGCGGAGGATCTCCTCCAAGACCGGCCGGTCGGTGGTGGTCAGTACGAGCCCGTGGGTGGGGTGCTTGGAGAGGGTGAGCCGGCCGTAGCGGGCCATCGTCTCGGCGACGTCGACGAGGAGGGCGTGCGGGACGGGGTAGCGGGAGTACGCCACGAGGGCGTCGACGACCTGCTCGGCGTCGTGTCCGGCTGCCCGGGCGTTCCACAGGCCGAGCGGGGTGACCCGGTAGGTGTGGATGTGCTCGGGGGCGCGCTCCAGCTCCGCGAAGGGCGCGATGGCGCGACGGCATTCGTCCGCCAGCTCGTGGTCGACTTCGAGGAGGAGAGTCTTGTCGCTCTGGACGATGAGGGGTCCGTTCACACCTGCGCCCTTTCGGTAAGGCCAAACCTCCAGTGTGCCGTACGCGGCCGCGGGCGCGTAGCTAGGTCCTGTCCGGCCGGTCTTGCCGGGCTCGTGTGCCCTGGCACGCACTCCCCGGTAGCCCTTCGGGCACGGGAGGTGCCGAGGTGCCCCCATGCTGCGTTGCGTCGGTCGCCGACGCTCCGCGTGGGCTCTCCCCCTGCCTTCGGCGGGGGACCCCCATCCTCCGGCCTGCGATGCTCCCCCGTAGCCCTTCGGGCACGGGAGGTGCCCCATCGCCAGACCCGCTCACTGATCCGGCCTGATCGACCGGACAGGACCTAGTACCGGGGCCGAGGGAGCCTGCGCGGTTCCAGGCGCTTCTCGACCGCCGAGTCCCCCTCGCGTACGACGACGTACGCGCCCTTCCCTGTCGTCTCCGTCACGGCTTCGACGAGCTCGGTCCCGCGGTACACCAGGCCCACTCCGTCGTCGGTGCAGTGCGTGACGGGCAGAGTGCCGTCGGCGACGAGCCGGTGCACCAGGGGGCGGCGTCCCTCGTCGCTGTCGTAGTGGACGCCGTTGCCGTAGGGCAGGAAGCCGAGTGCGTCGGTGAGCGGCCGCAGTTCGGGTCCGAAGGAGTCGGTGGTGCCGCCCTGGAACCAGCAGATCGATCCCGCGCTGACGCCGCTGAGCACGACACCGGCCTCCCAGGCTCGGCGGAAGATCGCGTCGAGCCCGTGGACGCGCCACACGGCAAGGAGATTCGCCACCGAACCGCCCATGACCCAGACGACGTCCTGTTCGAGGACCGTGCCTTCCACGTCGTCCAGGTTCGGCATGGGGAACAGGTGCAGCGGCGTCAGATCGAACCCGGCGACGCGGGCGGCCTCGGCCATGCGCGCGGTGAAGTGCTCGGCGTCGCCGATCGCCGTCCCGACGTACATGATCCGCGGGCGGCGACCGTGGACCCCGGACAGTTCGAGGGCGTGATGGACCAGGGCGTCGAAGGCGACCATGGTGCGGCCGCCGGTGCGGTGACCACCAGAGGTGGCGAGGATGGTCGGCTCCGGGGCAGTCATGGCTCGCGATCCTACGGCTGGTCGTGATGCTGTTCACCGGCAGCCTGCGGGCCTGACCGGCAGCCCCGTCAGGCCCCCGTCAGGCCGAGTCGTCCGCGAGTTCGGCGACGCCGGTGATGCGGTGCAGGGGGTACGTGCGGACCTCGTCCGCCGTGTGGTCGTACGCCGTGACGAAGCCGCCCTCCACACGCACCGGGGCGATGACGCGCTGGCTGGCCGCGCCGTCCGCGTTGACATAGCCGATCCAGACCGCTGCGCCCGTCATCGCCGCCGCCTGGACGGTGGCCAGGGTCTCGGCGGAGGTGGTGCGCGGGAGTTCGCCGTTCTTCGCGGCTTCCGGGACGGGCTTGCGCTCGACCGTGGCCGCGAGGTCGCCCGCGCGGATCGCCTTCACCGCCGCACCGAGCAGCGTCGCGTCCGGCACGGGCGGGCCGTCGGGGACCGGGGCGGGCGGTGTGCGCGGCGGGGTGCGGCGGGCGTGGGCGCGGGTGATGAGGACATCGCCCTCCGCGGACTCGGCTGCGGGCGCGTATCCCATGGTGCGCAGGCCGTCGAGGAGGGTTGCGGGGTCCGCCTGCGCGGCCAGGACGGTGGGCGAGAGCCGGCGCAGCCGCAGGCCCTGGGACCGCTTGTCGGCGAGGATTTCGCCGAGCAGTGCGTCGTCGTCGCAGCGTACGTAGGCGGATGCGGCGCCGATCCGCAGATGGCCGTGGCGGCGCGCGACATCGTCGATGAGGTAGCTGAGCGGCTGCGGCACGGGCGTACGGGAGTGCGTGGCGAGGAAGGTGTGCAGGTCGGACGCGGACCGCCCGGCGTCGAGCGCGCGGCGAACCGAGCCCGGTGTGAAGCGGTAGACGGTTGCCCCGCCCTTGGACTCGACGTCGGCGAGTACGGCGAGGGTCTCGGCGAGCGGCCGCTGGAGGGGTCCGGGAGCGACGGCGGTGAGGTCGGCCTGGAGGAGTACGTGGTCGAGCGGCTCGGGCAGGAGCGGCGCGAGCGCGGTGGCCGCGGCCTCGGCATGTGCGGCGAGTTCTTCGGCGGGGGCGTGCGTCCCGGTTCCGCCGGTCCCCGCCCCCGCCGCGGCCGACGCGCCCGTTCCGGAGTACGGAGCCGCAGCGCCCTGGACCGCCGTGCCGTGACCGAGCAGGGCGCGCCCGTGTGCCGACAGCGCGCCGCGGCCCGTGATGCCCATGACCTCCGCCTCCGTCAGCGTCCAGGCCGCGATGCGCGAGCGCAGATCGGTCGGGCCGACCCTCGCCGCGTTCCGTGCCGCGTTCGCGTCCGGGTCCGCCGCACCGCTCCCGCGCAGCGGGCGTTCCCAGCGCAGGCGGGCGAGTACCGACTCCGGGTCGGGGGCCGTGCCCGCCGGGAGGGCGGCCGGCAGGTCCAGGACCCGGCGGCGGACCTCGATCGCGGACGAGCGGTCGAGGTCGGGGCCGAGGGCGGAGAGCGTACGGCCCTTGGCGTCCTGGCCGCCGATCAGTCCCGCCGTCCGGGTCGCGGTCAGCCAGGCCGTGGCGAGCCGCGCCCAGCGCTCGGCCGCCGGAAGGGTGAGCCAGTCGTCGTACGCGGGCGTCGGCGCGTACCGCTCGTCCGCCTCGCCGTCCGACGCCAACAGCCCGGCCGCATAGGCGAGTTCGAGCCAGAACCCGGCCATCTGCTCGTTCGTGTCCAGCGCGGTCGCGGTGCGCTTGAGGTCACGTACCGACAGGCCGCCCGACCGCATCACCGCGGGCCCGCCCTCGTGCCAGTCCTTCAGCAGGTCCTCGACCGTCGTGAGCGCGGTGTACGCCTGGCCCGCCGCCGTACTGTCCACAACCTGTGGACGGCCCTGCGTCATCGACGCCGTCGCGGCGGGCTTGACCGCCGGTGGCACCGGCTCGACCGCACGGTGTGCGCGGCCCGCCCGCAGATGCAGCGCGACCTCGCGCGGCAGCACGACCGTGCGCGGCGACGCGGGCAGCAGCAGCCCACGGTCGCGCAGCCACCGCACGGGCGGGGTCGGGCTCGCCGTCACTTCGCCGTACGGAGGACCCCACACCAGCCGGTCCAGCACCGTCAGTGCCTCGGGCGGTGCGGTGTCGAGCAGCGAGGCCATCCGCGTCCGGTCGGTGAACAGCGAGACCAGCGCGGCGACCGCGGAGACCGGGTCGTGCGTGGTCGGCAGCCCGGCGGCCGCGAGGATCTCCTGGAGCCGGGTCGGCGACATCCCGGCGGTGGCCTCGGCGACGGTCGGGCCAAGACCGGTCGGCGAGGGACGGGTGGGAGAGGGGGCGAGCAGCTCGCGGGCGGTGCGCACCAGCCGCAGCCGGTCGTCTCCGCCCCAGATCAGCGCCTGCGTCCGCAGCGCGTCCACCGCGTGCGGCAGGGCCGCCTCGATCTCCGGGTCGCCCTCGTCGCCCGTGAGCAGCGCGCGCAGGGTTTCGTACGGGGTGGGGTCGGGGGCCACGGCCAGCGCCTCGGCGGTCTGCAGCGTGAAGCGCTCGAGCCGCTCGAGCGCGCGTACGACGGAGGCACGCGTACCAGCACGGGTCGCGAGCTGCGTCAGATCGCCCGGCACGGGGGTCAGCAGATCGGGGCGGGCGCGCAGCAGTGCGGCCAGCTCCTCGTCACCGCGGGTGCGCAGGGCCTCGGCCAGCGTGCGCGGGCCGCCGCGGCCGGCCGTACTGCTTCCTTCGGGCATGGTCCCCATCCGCACCACGGTAGTCCCTGGAGCGCTACCGTCGGGGACAGGGCGGGCCCGGGACGACAGTGCGGCCGGGCCGGAAACGTCAGGGGAACGCCGGTGGGGATCGAGAGCGATCAGCTCGTCTACGACTATCTGAGCCGGGTCGGGGACCTCGCTCAGCAGCAGCAACTGCCGTCCGGCACGCGTATGCGGCTGGTGTCGACGCTGCGGAACGAGATCGACCGGCAGCGGGCGAAGTTCGGCTCCGACACCCCCGCGTCCGTACGCCGCATTCTGGGGCGGCTCGGTACGCCGGACGAGGTCGTGGCGGCCGCTTCCGGGGAGAGCGGCACCGGTGCACCCCGACTCGCACCCCGGGACGTGCCGCAGTCCGCTGTCCCCGAGCAGCGCGCACGCCGCCGCATCCCGCGGCCGCGCAGATCCGCGGCTCCGGAGCAGTCCGAGGCCCCCCGGATGTCGGCCGGGGCCTCGCCGCCGCATCTGGCAGGGATGGACGAACTGGGGCCGTCGGGCAGCGAGCCCGACTGGTGGCGCGTCGAACCCGGGCCGTTCGGCGCGGGCGAGAGCGTGGCGGGGTTCGTCGGCGGAGTTGAGGTCCCCGAAATACTGAAACCCCCGCCGTCCAAGGGGGACTTGGAGGCGGAGGCGACCGCGGACGACGAGGAGTACGAGGAGGAGTACGAGGACGACGACGCGGTGGAGGCGCGGACCGGTCGGCGCCGGTGGCGCCCGCGGCTTCGCCGCCGTACGACGGCCGACGGTCAACTGCCCGCGTTCGCCAACCCGTTCCTGCTGCTGGCCGCCGCTCTGCTGGTCGCGGGCGCAGTGCTCGGCTCCTGGCTCGCCCTCGGCCTCGGCTGGCTCCTCGCGTACGCCTCGCGCCGGCTGTCCCGTGCCGAGGCGAAGTGGGCGGTCGTCGGCCTGCCCGGGGCGGTCGTGGCGGGCGGTCTCGTCTGGCTGTGGGGCCGGGTCAACGGGCGCTGGGGCGAACCGATCCCGCAGGACGGGATGCGCGACGCGCTCGCCGGGACCTTGCCCTGGGTGGTGAAGGGGGCGGCAGTCGCCTCCGCGCTCTACCTGGTGTGGCGGGCGCGGCGTAATACCGACTGAACGAAGCGCCCGTTTCCGCATCCTGCAATCTCGACCCTCGCGGGCGGTGGCAAGCGGCCCGGACACGGGAGCCTCTGTCTGCTCACCGGGAAGCTCCCGGCCAAGGACGCCATGTGCAAGGGCGTCCCGGTGCCTACCCCCTGCGCAGGACCGCGAGCAGCAGGGTCACGACGGCGGGCCCGCCGCGGCCGACTGGGCACAATGGCCTCCATGGCATCGCACCCGCTCACGGTCGGCTTCGACCTCGACATGACCCTCATCGACTCCCGCCCCGGCATCCACGCCGCCTACCTGGCGCTCTCCGCCGAGACCGGCGTGTGGATAGACGCCGACCTGGCCGTGACCAGGCTCGGGCCGCCCCTGGAGGAGGAGCTGGCGCACTGGTTCCCGGACGGGGACATCCAGCGGATGGGCGACCGCTACCGCGAGATCTATCCCACGTACGCGATCGAACCGACCCTCGCCCTGCCCGGCGCCCGCGATGCCGTCGCCGCCGTCCAGGAGCTCGGCGGCCGCGCGATCGTCGTCACCGCCAAGCACGAGCCGAACGCCAAGCTGCACCTCGCGCATCTCGGGATCGCCCCGGACGAGGTCATCGGCTGGCTGTGGGCGGAGGCCAAGGCGGAGGCGCTGCGCGAGCACGGCGCGAGCGTGTACGTCGGCGACCACACCGGGGACGTGCGGGGCGCGCGGGCGGCCGATGCGCTGTCGGTGGCCGTGCCGACGGGGCCGTGCGACGCGGAGGAGCTGCGCGCGGCCGGCGCGGACGTGATCATCGACGACCTGACCGCGTTCCCGGCCTGGCTGCGCACGTACAGCGAAACCCGCGGCGAGACCTACCGCCAGAACTAGAGTGCGGATTTGGCCTGTCGTCGCTGCGCGGCGATCGAGCGCAGCACACCCGCCGCGGCGATCAGGAAGCCGACGCCCATCAGCATGCACACCGCGTACGCGATCGACGGGAACGGCTCGGTCCCCAGGAACAGTGGGGCCACGGTGACCAGTGTGGCCACGGCGCCGACGATGAAGACGATCGCGCCGACGCGCACCAGCCCGTCACCGGGGGCGGGAGGAGTAGCAGTCATCCGGCCAGGGTAGTTCCCTGCGCGTAGGAACCGTTCGGCGACGTCTTGTCACCAGCCCCTGGACCATTAGCCTTGGGGGTGGCGGGTCAGGCGACCCGCTGTAGTGCTATCCAGAGCCGTTTTTCGGTGCCCAGGTTGGTGCCCAACTTCCGGTGCCCCAGCGCCCCAACGAGTACGAGGACGAGGACAGACGTGCCTACCGGCAAGGTCAAGTGGTTCAACAGCGAGAAGGGCTTCGGCTTTCTCTCCCGCGACGACGGCGGCGACGTCTTCGTTCACTCGTCAGTGCTCCCCGCCGGGGTCGACTCGCTCAAGCCCGGCCAGCGCGTCGAATTCGGCGTCGTCGCAGGCCAGCGCGGTGACCAGGCGCTTTCGGTGACCGTTCTCGACCCGGCCCCGTCCGTGGCGGCGGCGCAGCGGCGCAAGCCCGACGAGCTGGCGTCCATCGTGCAGGACCTGACGACCCTGCTGGAGAACATCACGCCGATGCTGGAGCGCGGCCGGTACCCCGACAAGGTCCACGGCGCGAAGATCGCGGGCCTCCTGCGGGCGGTGGCGGACCAGCTGGACGTGTAGGCCCTAGACGAAGCTCAGCGCATCGCGGCCGAGGGGCGGTACGAGCCCCTCGGCCGCGGCGCGTGTCAGGAGTCCGCGGACCGCCGCATACCCGTCGTCCCCGAGGTCCGCGGTGAACTCATTGACGTAGAGCCCGATGTGCTGGTCGGCCACGGACGGGTCCATCTCCTGGGCGTGCTCCAGTACGTACGGCCGCGAGACCTCCGGCTCGTCCCACGCCATCCGCACCGAGATGCGGATGGATTCGGCCAGCAGCTTCAGCCTTGCCTCGCCCAGCGACCGCTTGGCGATGATCGCGCCGAGCGGGATCGGCAGGCCTGTCGTCGACTCCCAGTGCTCGCCCATGTCGGCGAGGCAGTGCAGCCCGTAGTTCTGATAGGTGAACCGCGCCTCGTGGATGACGAGTCCGGCGTCGACCTTGCCGTCCCGTACGGCGGGCATGATCTCGTGGAACGGCATCACGACCACCTCGCCGACCCCACCGGGGACGGTGTCCGCGGCCCACAGCCGGAACAGCAGATACGCGGTCGAGCGCTCGCTCGGCACGGCGACGGTCCTGCCCGTCAGATCCGTACCGGGCTCCTTCGTGAGCACCAGCGGACCGCAGCCGCGGCCGAGCGCCCCGCCGCAGGGCAGCAGCGCGTACTCGTCGAGGACCCAGGGCAGTACGGCGTACGACACCTTCAGCACATCGAACTCACCGCGCTCGGCCATCCCGTTGGTGATGTCGATGTCGGCGAACGTCACATCGATGGCGGGTGCGCCGGGGACCCGGTCGTGCGCCCAGGCGTCGAAGACGAACGTGTCGTTCGGGCAGGGCGAGTACGCGATCTGCAAGGTCACGGCGCTTCCTCGAGGACAGGGGCGATCAGATCGAAGGCGTACCGCAGCGAGTCCAGCGCCTGGCCGATGCGCCAGGCCGCACGGTCGCGGGGGCCGACGGGATTGGAGATCGCGCGGATTTCCAGGACCGGTACAAAGTGGGCGGCAGCGGCCTCCGCGACCCCGAAGCCCTCCATCGCCTCGGCGGCGGCGCGGGGGTGACGGCCACTCAGCTCGGCGGCGCGGGCGGCGGTGCCGGTCACCGTGGAGACGGTGAGGACGGGCGCGTACACGGCGTCGAGGGTCTTGGCGATACGCGCGGACAGCTCGGGAGGCGGGAGATGGACGCTGCGGCCGAAGCCGAGTTCGTCGACGGGCAGAAAGCCGTCGGGGGTGCCGGCGCCGAGATCGGCGGCCACGATCGCGTCGGCGACCACGACGGCGCCGACGGGGGCCTGGGGCTGGAAGCCACCGCCGATCCCGGCGGAGACGACGAGGTCGTACGTGCCGAGGGCGAGCGCGGTGGCGGTGCCCGCGGCGGCCGCCGCGGGGCCGACCCCGGCGGCGAGCACATCCACGACGGGCGGGTGCGCGGCAGGGGGCCGGGGTGTCGCGCCGGGCGGCGGGACGGTGCGAGCCGCGCGGGTCACGACGTATCCGCCGGGCAGCTGCCGCGTCTCGTGCTCGAGACCGGTGAGCCCCGCGACGACGGAGTCAGCCTCCGCCGCCACCGCGGTCACCACCAGTACGCGCACAGCACGGCCCTCCGGACCTGAGTCCTTCTCAGGACTCCTTCTCGAACTGGAAGTGCCAGATCCCGATGACCTTCTTGCCGCTGGTCTCCATGATCGAGACGGCGGTCTTGCTGGTCGGCTCACCGGTCTGCGAGGAGAAGAAGGCATTGCCGGGGATGGTCCGGTAGGCCTTCTTGTACGGCTCCTGCTCGACGGGCTGGCCACCGAAGAGGAGCGTCCAGCCGTGGTCGGCGATCTCCGGGTCGACGCCCATGCGGACCTTGTCGTCCAGGGCGACCTTGATGGTCTTGGCGGGCTTCTCGGTGAGGCAGCCCTGCAGCAGCGATTCCTTGATCGGCTTGCCGTCGTTGTAGCAGGCCGCCTCGGTGTGCACCGAGTCCGTCCCGACCGTCACGGTCGCGAGCGGGGTCGGCTTGTCGCAGGCGGAGAGTACGAGGAGGCCGGCGGAGACGGCACCGAGAGCGGCAGCGGCCCGGCGGCGCTTGCCCGAGAAGAACGCAACGGTCATGGCCCGAGGCTATCGGGCGCGTCGGTTCCCGCCACGCGGGGGTCCACCGCGCGTCGCGCCGTCCTGCCGGGCTCCGCCCCGGACCCCGCGCCTCGAACGCCGGCGAGGCCGGATCGGTCGGCCCGAACCGCGCCCGCACCGCCCATACCCGCACCGCCCGCATCGCTTGCCGCACCCGCCCTATGCCACCTTCGCCCGCGGCCTGCTTCCGTGCCGCGCCGCCCCCAGCAGCCCGCGCGCCGACGACACCACGCCCAGCCCGACGATCCCCGCCGCCACCCACATCCCCACCGTCCCGTTCAGCGGCAGCGCGATGCCGATCGCGCCCCCCGCCACCCAGGCCATCTGGAGCAGCGTCTCGGAGCGCGCGAACGCCGAGGTACGGACCTGTTCCGGGACGTCCCGCTGGATCAGGGCGTCCAGGGACAGCTTCGCCAGCGCCTGGCACAGACCCGCCGTCGCGCCCAGCACGGCCACCATGCCCGCGCCGAAGAACACCGCCGTGGTGATCGCGGCCGCCAGCACCACGAACTGCACCGTCGCGATGATCATCTCCGGCCCGCGGGCCTTCAGCCACGCCCCGACCGTCGTGCCCAGCGCATTGCCGGCGCCCGCCGCGACACCCACTATCCCGAGTGAGACCGCCGCGCTCTGCCCGGCCAGCGGATGCTCCCGCAGAAGGAAGGCGAGAAAGAAGATCAGGAAGCCGGACAGTGCGCGAAAGGACGCGTTGGCCTGCAGCCCGTGCAGTACGGACGGCCCGACCGTACGCAGACTCGGCTTCTTCTCGCCGTGCGTCAGCATGTGCGCCTTGCGCTCGCCCTTCGCCGAGTCGACCTTGTGCGGCATCGTGAACGCCCAGTACGCGCCCAGCAGGAACAGCGCACACGCCCCGTACAGCGGCCACTGCGGCCCGACCTTCTGCAGCCCGATCCCGATCGGCGCCGCGATACCCGTGGCCAGCAGCCCCGCGAGCGTCACCCGGGAGTTCGCCTTCACCAGCGAGAACTTCGGCGGCAGCAGCCGCGGCACGACCGCGCTGCGCACCACTCCGTACGCCTTCGATGCGACCAGCACGCCCAGCGCGGCCGGATACAGCTGCAGTCCGCCTGTCTCCACCGCCCCGGACATGGTCACGGCGAGCACCGCACGGGCGAGCATCGAGGCCGCCATCGCCGCTCGGCGGCCGTGCGGGATGCGGTCCAGAAGTGGTCCGATGACGGGGGCCAGCAGGGTGAACGGCAGCATCGTGACGGCGAGGTAGAGCGCGACACGGCCGCGTGCCTGGTCCGTCGGTACGGAGAAGAAAACCGTCGAAGCGAGCGCGACGGTGATCATGACATCGCCGGCGCCGTTCACCGCGTGCAGCTCGATCAGTTTGCCGAGACCCGACTCGCCCGCGCCGTGCGCGTGCGTCGCCTTGCGGATGCCGCGCGCCGTGCCCGTGAAGGGGAGGTGCAGGGCGCGCCCGACCGTCCGGCCTGCTCTTCTGAGCTGGCCGGCTCCGTCGGACGACCTCTCGGCTGCCACCCCGTCATAGTGCCCCAAGCCCTGCCGAGGCGAACCGTGATGCGGTGTTGTTAGCCCCTTGTTGGGGCGGGCAGGTGGGCGGCGGGCGGCAGAGGGGGTAGCGTGCGTAGCGCGCCACCGGCGGTTGTTCTCGGCCGCGCGCCTCTTCGGCATCCCGCAGAATGGATGACGGTAGGTGTGCCCGAGACACGGTTGGTCCGGGCGCGGACGTCGATGCGGCCCTCTGGTCCGCTCCGCCTGCGGCCCGTACCTCGCGAATCGGCCGGCGCACCCTGGAGACGGCGTAGGAGAGAAGCGAGACCTGTGAGTGCTGCGACGCGAAGCCGTACCCCTGACCGTCTGTGCGCCGAGGCGGTAGACCTCGCCCGGGCGGCGGCCGAGGAGGCCGCGGCCCCGGGGGTGGTCGGCGAGCATGTGTCCCTCGTCTCGGAGGGAGACCGCGTCGTCACGCACTTCTTCGAGTGCAAGGAGATGGGCTACCGGGGTTGGCGCTGGGCGGTGACCGTCGCCCGGGCCTCCCGCGCCAAGGTGGTCACCCTCGACGAGACGGTCCTGCTGCCCGGTCCCGACGCGCTGCTGGCGCCCGAGTGGGTGCCGTGGAGCGAGCGGCTGCGGCCCGGCGACATGGGGCCCGGGGATCTGCTGCCCACCGAGGCGGACGATCTGCGGCTGGAGGCCGGTTTCTCCGGCGAGGACGCGCCGCCGCCGAACTCCGCCGTGTCGGAGGAGATGGCCGAACTGGTCGAGGCGGAGGACGCGGAGGTCACCGCGGGCCCGCCGGCCTCGCTGCCGCTGGCCCCGTCCCGCGGCTCGATCGCGGCGGTCGCCGAGGAGCTCGGCATGCGCCGGGCCAGGGTGCTCTCCCGGTACGGGCTGCATATCGCCGCGGACCGCTGGGACGAGTCGTTCGGTGCGAAGACCCCGATGGCACAGGCAGCCCCGGCGGCATGTGTGACGTGCGGTTTCCTGGTTCCGATGGCGGGCTCGATGCGGCAGGCGTTCGGGGTGTGCGCGAACGAGTTCTCGCCGGCGGACGGGCGGGTCGTCTCGTTGACGTACGGCTGCGGTGGGCACTCGGAGGCGGCAGTGATGCCGAAGCCGCCGGTGCCGGCGCCGCCGGTGCTGGACACGATGGGCGCGGACGAGTTCCCGCTGCGCCCGGCCCGCGACGGCGGCTCGGTCTCCGAACCGGACGGCGCGTCGGAGGACCTGGGCCACTCGTAGTCCTCACTGGGTCCCTGGCGCGCGCCTTGTCGTGCCCGGTGGCCGGCTTCGCTGGCGAACCCGGACGACCCGCACCCCTGCCGTGCCGGTGGGGAGGGGCGGTGCAGGGCCGTCCCCGCAGGCGATTGGCGGCCAGCACCGGGTGATCAATGCGGACGCCTCATCGCCGCCGACGCCGAGGAGTCGACCCCGGAGGCGCCCCGGAACCCGCACCCCACGGCACCGGCGCACCCCGGACCGCACTACGAACGCCCGCACCGGGCACCCCGGACCGCACCACAACCCCCCGCACCGAGGTACCTTCGGCCGCACAGGCATACGCGGCATGCGCCCGTAACCGGAGAGAGCGGAGTCACAGCGTGAGCGTCAGGACGACCGAGTGGGCCGACCCGTTCGGGACGGCGCGGCTGCGGCGCGGGGTGCTCGACGCGTGGGGGGCCAGTCCCGCCCGCTTCCGGGAGGACGCCAACGCCGAGGAGGACCTGGCTCTCGGCGGATACCGCGACCGCCTCGTCGTCGAACTCGCCCAGAACGCCGCGGACGCCGCCGCCCGCGCCAAGGTCCCGGGGCGGCTGCGGCTCACGCTGCGGCCGAGCACCGGCGACCAGCCCGCCGTCCTCGCCGCCGCGAACACCGGTGCGCCGCTGGACGCGACCGGCGTCGAGTCCCTGAGCACTCTGCGCGCCTCGGCCAAGCGTGAAGGCCACGAGTCCGCCGTCGGCCGCTTCGGCGTCGGCTTCGCGGCCGTTCTCGCGGTGAGCGACGAGCCCGCCGTCGTCGGACGCCACGGCGGTGTGCGCTGGTCCCTCGCGGAGGCCAGGGGACTGGCCGAGCAGGCGGCCCAGGCGAGCCACGGCCTCGGCGACGAGCTGCGCCGGCGCGACGGGCACGTACCGCTGCTGCGTCTCCCGCTGCCCGCCGAGGGCACGGCCCCAGAGGGTTACGACACCGTGGTCGTCCTTCCGCTGCGTGACGGTGCCGCGGTCGACCTCGTCGAGCGGCTGCTCGCCGGGATCGACGACGCGCTGCTGCTCACGCTGACCGGCCTCTCGGAGATCGTCGTCGAAACCCCTGACGGCGTACGGGAGTTGCGGCGCTCCGTGCACGGGGCGTACGTACACATCGAGGACAGCACCCAGGGCGACCGGCGCTGGCGCGTCGTCAGCCACGGCGGCGGCATCGAGCCCGCCCTGCTCGCGGACCGGCCCGTCGAGGAGCGGCTCCGGCCGTACTGGACGGTGACCTGGGCCGTGCCCGTGGACGACGAGGGCGCGCCGGCCCGGCCGCGTACCGCCCCCGTGGTGCACGCGCCCACGCCCACCGACGAACCCCTCGGCGTACCCGCGCTGCTCATCGCGTCACTCCCGCTGGACACCACCCGCCGACACCCGGTGCCCGGGCCGCTCACCGACTTCCTGGTGCGCAAGGCGGCGGACGCGTACGCCGAACTGCTCGGCAGCTGGCAGCCGGTGACCGTCGGCACCATCGACCTGGTGCCGGGCCCGCTCGGCAAGGGCGAGCTGGACGGCAAGCTGCGGGCGGAGATTCTGGAGCGGCTTCCGCGTACGGCGTTCCTGGAGGCGGCCGCGCCGCGGGACGTGTCCGGCGAGGACACGGGCCTGCCGGACCGCGAGATCTCCGCCGGGCTGCGGCCGATCGAGGCGGAGGTCCTGGAGGGTGCGGGCGCGGAGACGGTCAAGGTCCTGGCCGAGGTGCTGCCGAGCCTGCTGCCCGCGGGTCTCGAGCGCCGCGTCGAGCTGCGTACGCTCGGTGTCGCGCGGGTGCCGCTGACCGAGGCGATCGACCGGCTTGCGGGTCTTGAGCGCGAGCCCGGCTGGTGGCAGCGGCTGTACGACAGCCTCGCCGGGGTCGACCCGGACCGGCTGTCCGGACTTCCCGTCCCGCTCGCGGACGGCCGTACGACGATCGGGCCCCGCCAGACGCTGCTGCCGCTGGCCGAGACTCCGCCACAGCTGGCCCGGCTCGGTCTGAAGGTCGTACACCCTGATGCCGCGCATCCCCTGCTCGAGAAGCTGGGCGCGCTGCCCGCGACACCCCGCGCCGTGCTGACGACACCGCAGGTACGGGCGGCGGTCGCGGGCTCGCTGGACGCGGGCGAGGTCTGGGACGAGGACGCGCTGGACGCGGACGAGCTCGCGGAGACCGTGCTGGCGCTCGTACGGGACGCGGGGCTCGAACCCGGCGACGAGCCGTGGCTGGGGGCGCTGGCCCTGCCCGACGACGAGGGCGAGCTCGCCCCGGCGGGTGAACTCGTCCTGCCCGGCAGCCCGTTCGCGTCCGTCATGCGGGAGGACGAACTCGCCCTCTGCGACGCCGAACTGGCCGAGCGGTGGGGCGAGCAGCCGCTCGCCGCGTGCGGAGTGCTGGCGAACTTCGCGCTCGTACGGGCCACGGATGTCGTCCTGGATCCCGACGAACTGGAGCCCCGCGACGGGGACTTCGCCGAGCCCGACGACGCGGGACTGCTCGACGCGGTCGACGTGTGGTGCGAGGACGTCCTCGACCGGCTGCCGGACACGCCCGTGCCGCCGGTCGCCACGGAACTCGTCGCGGTCCGCGACCTGGACCTGGTGGACGACGACTGCTGGCCGCAGGCGCTGGCGCTGCTGGCGCAGCCACCGCTGCGGGACGCGCTCACCCAGTCCGTACGGATTCTGCTGCCTGACGGCACGACGGAGACGGTGCGTCCGTACACGGCGTGGTGGCTGCGGGACCATCCGGTCCTGCACGGCCGGCGCCCGGCCGGCCTGCGGGCGGCGGGCGCGGACCCGCTGCTGGAGGGCCTGTACGAATCGGCCGACACCACGGGCTTCGAGGACTCCCAGGTCCTGCGCGCCCTCGGGGTCCGCACCTCGGTCGCCGCCCTCCTCGACGAACCGGGCGGCGCGGCGGAGCTCCTGGGCCGCCTCGCGGATCCTGCACGTCCGGTGCGGGCCGCCCAACTCCACGCCCTGTACTCGGCACTGGCGGACCTCGACCCGGAGCAGGTCACGCTCCCGGACGACCTGCGCGCGGTGGTGGACGGCGAGGTCCGCGTCGTGGATGCCTCGGACGCGGTGGTCGCCGACGCACCGGACCTGCTCCCGCTGGCGGCGGGCCTCCCGCTGCTTCCCGTGACCCCCTCGCGGGCTGCGGAACTGGCGGAACTGTTCCAGGTCCGCCGCCTGAGCGAGACGGTCACGGCGGAGGTGACGACGGAGGGCGAGGAGCACGAGGTCCCGGAATCGGTTCACGTGCTGCTCGGCCCGTCGACGCCGGCGACGTACATCGAACACGACGAACTGATCGCAGGCGGCACGGAACTGGAATGGCGCCGCACCCCGGACGGCGTGATCCACGCCTCCACCCTGGAGGGCGTCGCGGCGGGCCTGGCCTGGGCAACGGGCCAATGGCCGCGCCGCTTCGAGGTCGCGGCACTACTGGAGGACCCGTCCCGCACGGAGGAACTGGCGAGGGACCGCTGGTTCGACTGACGAGCCCGAGGTCAGTGGCCGCCCTTGGGCTCCATGCAGCCGCCTTCCATGTAGGGGCCGTGGGCCTCGACCTTCGCGGGGGAGGTCAGCAGGCCCGTGATGCAGGGGCCCGTCTCCGGGACGCTGAACGTGAAGCCGAGGGAGCCTCCCGTGGTGTACACCTCGACCGTGGGCTCCGGGTAGCCGAGAGCGGTCAGCTTGGACCGCAGGTCCGCCTCGCTGTGGACACCCTCCAGCGCGGGTGTGATCCGCTTCGCGTGTGCCTTCCCGCGGCACAGCGCGGGGCCCTTGAGCGGCAGTTGCTGCTTGTACGCGTGGTTCTCCGCGTACTTCCGCGCCTCCGGGTCGGTCGGTTCGGGCGCCGGGGCGCTCGGGGACGCGGACTGCACCACCTCGTCCGAGCAGATCGCAGCCACGTCCGGGAACAGCCGGTCGTGCTTCTGTTCCGCCGCCTTACGCTGCGCCTCGTACGACGCGGACGCCGACGCGGCGGCGTCGACGGTCTGCTCCGTCCCGCACCCGGCCGTCACGGGTAGGACCAGCAGCACGAACAGACCGGCCGAGGCCGCAGTCAGGCGATTCACGAAGGCGCTCCAAGTCTCAGGCGGGCAGGGCCGGAAGGGGCACGTGCCCGTCGATTATGAGGCGGGGGGCGCCGGGGCGGTCCTGAGTACGAGTACTCAAACCGGGTCTCGGCGGTCCCGGCTCGCCCGGTGGTGCGCGGGGGTTCGCCCGCGAGACCCACCACCGGGAGCAACCACCAACGCCCCCTGGCCCACGGCACCCACGGCCCCCGGTGCCTAACCGAAGCGTCGGTCCACCCACCGCCACGAGACTTCCAGCAGCGCCGCCCCCGCCGCCGCGATTGCCACCGCGCCCCACGGCATCGTCGTGCCCACCAGCTTCAGGGCGAAGAAGTTCTGGAGCGACGGGACCGCCAGCACGATCAGGAAGCCCGCACCCATCGCCGCCACCAGGCAGACCCGCCACCACGTGTACGGGCGGGCGATGATCGCCAGGACCCACATCGAGACCAGGAACAGGGTCAGCGTCGCCGCGCTCGTTTCCGCGTCGAGCGAGCCGGGGCCGCTGTAGTACGAGCGGGCCAGCAGATACGTCGCGAACGTCGCCGCCGCCGCGATCACCCCCGCCGGGATCGCGTACCGCATCACCCTGCGTACGAACTGCGGCTTCGCGCGCTCCTTGTTCGGGGCCAGCGCCAGGAAGAAGGCCGGTACGCCGATCGTCAGGGTCGACAGCAGCGTCAAGTGCCGGGGCAGGAAGGGGTATTCCACCTGCGAGCAGACGACCAGGATGGCCAGCAGCACGGAGTAGACCGTCTTCGTCAGGAACAGCGTCGCCACCCGCGTGATGTTGCCGATCACGCGGCGCCCCTCCGCCACCACCGACGGCAGCGTCGCGAAGCTGTTGTTGAGGAGCACGATCTGGGCCACCGCCCGTGTCGCCTCCGAGCCCGAGCCCATCGAGACGCCGATGTCCGCGTCCTTGAGGGCGAGGACGTCGTTCACTCCGTCGCCCGTCATCGCGACCGTATGCCCGCGTGACTGCAGCGCGCCGACCATGTCGCGCTTCTGCTGCGGGGTGACCCGTCCGAAGACCGAGTGGGCGTCCAGGGATGCGGCCATCTCGGCCTGTTCCGTGGGCAGTCGGCGCGCGTCGACCGTGCTCTGCGCGCCGGGCAGGCCGAGCTTTCCGGCCACCGCGCCCACCGACACCGCGTTGTCGCCGGAGATGACCTTGGCGTGGACTTTCTGCTCGTCGAAGTAGCGCAGGGTGTCGGCCGCATCAGGGCGCAGCCGCTGTTCCAGGACGACCAGCGCGGCCGGCCGCGCACCGGCGGCGACGGACGGGGCGTCCAGTTCGCCCGCCGCCCGGGCGAGCAGCAGCACCCGCAGGCCCTGCTCGTTGAGCTGCTCGACATCCGCGAGTGCGGCGTCGCCGGACGGCAGCAGCACATCGGGCGCGCCGAGCAGCCAGGTGGAGTTCTCGCCGTTGCCTTCGCTGAAGCTGGCGCCGCTGTACTTGCGCGCGGACGAGAACGGCAGTGACTCCGTGCACCGCCAGTCCTCGCTGTCCGGATACGCGTTGATGATCGCCTGCAGGGAGGCGTTCGGCCGCGGGTCGGACTCACCGAGCGCGCCGAGGACTTTGCGTATGTACGACTCCTCCGTGCCGCCCAGCGTCCGCAGCGCGGTGACGTCCATGCCGCCTTCCGTCAGCGTGCCCGTCTTGTCCAGGCAGACGATGTCGACCCGCGCCAGGCCCTCGATCGCGGGCAGCTCCTGCACCAGGCACTGCTTGCGCCCGAGCCGGATGACCCCGATCGCGAAGGCGACGGACGTCAGCAGCACAAGCCCCTCGGGGATCATCGGCACGATGCCGCCGACGGTCCTGGCCACCGAGTCCTTGAAGTTGTTGTTCTTGACCACCAGCTGGCTGATGACGAGCCCGATCGCGGTCGGGACCATCATCCAGGTCACGTACTTGAGGATCGTCGAGATACCGCTGCGCAGCTCGGAGTGGACGAGCGTGAACCGGGACGCCTCCTCCGCGAGCTGCGCCGCGTACGCCTCGCGCCCCACCTTCGTCGCGGTGAACGCCCCGCCGCCCGCGACCACGAACGACCCGGACATCACCGGATCCCCGGGCTGCTTGATGACGGGGTCGGCCTCGCCGGTCAGCAGCGACTCGTCGATCTCCAGGCTGTCCGCCTCCGCCACCTCGCCGTCCACGACGACCTTGTCGCCGGGCCCGAGTTCGACGAGATCGCCGAGGACGATCTCGGAGGTGGAGATCTCCGCGGCGGTGCCGTCCCGCCGTACCGTCGGTCTGGCCTCGCCGATGACCGCAAGACCGTCCAGTGTCTTCTTGGCGCGCAGCTCCTGGATGATGCCGATACCGGTGTTGGCGATGATCACGTAGCCGAACAGGCTGTCCTGGAACGGCGCGACGAAGAGCATGATCAGCCACAGCACGCCGATGATCGCGTTGAAGCGGGTGAAGACGTTCGCGCGGACGATCTCGGTGAGGGAGCGGGAGCTGCGTACAGGGACGTCGTTGACCTCGCCGCGCGCGACCCGCTCGGCGACCTCCGCCGTCGTCAGCCCGTCAGAGCGTGGCGCGAGTGCGGACTTCGGCGGCTTCCTGGGGTGTACGGGGTCCAGCTCGGCTCCCGCGTCGATGACGGGTTCGCCCGGCTCGGGGCCGTTCGTGTCGATCCTCGCCCGCTGCGTCATGGTTTCGACGGTACGGCCGGACTGTCCGGTTCACCCGCCGAGGGCGCCGGAGATCAGACCGGGGGAGGACGCGAATCGTTCCCTGGCATCACGCGTGCAGTACGGATGCCCTACGGGTCAGTTGCCTTCGTCGCCCGCGGCGGCACCGGCGTCCGCGTCCGCCTGGGAGGCTTCCGCGGCCTGCGCCCGCTTGATCGCGGCGTCGCGCCCCCGCACGTACCAGATGCCGATCAGGCCAAGACCGCCGCCGGCGAGGCATGTCCACACCCACCACATCAGGTCACGGTCGGCGAACCAGCTGTAGAAGGGGATCTGGACGAGGAAGAGGACGAACCAGAGGATCGTGCCGCCGGTGATGGTGGCGACGACGGGCCCCTCCAGGGGCTCGGGTGCCTCGTGCTTGGGGGTCCACTTCGCCATGCGGTCAGTCTAGGTTGCGCCGCACGGCCCTCCACACCCCCGTGCAACCCCCTGACCTCACTGGTCTACGCGCGGAGATACCACTCTCCACCCTTATGCGTTCATACTGAAGCCGTTTGTGTCCGACCGGTTTTGTTCGTAGGAACATCTGAAACCGGCCAAAAATCACCGACGAGGTTCCGCATGCCCCCCACGGCCACCGCCAAGGTCGACTCCGTGCCCCCGGCCCCCTCCGGGCCGCTCGCCGGTCTGGACCGCTTCTTCAAGATCTCAGAGCGGGGCTCCTCCGTCCCCCGCGAGATCCGCGGCGGTTTCGCCACCTTCTTCGCGATGGCCTACATCATCGTGCTGAACCCGATCATCCTCGGCAGCGCGAAGGACATGTACGGGCACCAGCTCGACAGCGGCCAGCTGGTCACCGCCACGGTGCTCACCGCGGCCTTCTCCACGCTCCTCATGGGCGTCATCGGCAATGTCCCGATCGCCCTCGCCGCCGGACTCGGTGTGAACACCGTCGTCGCCCTCCAGCTCGCGCCCCGGATGTCCTGGCCGGACGCGATGGGCATGGTCGTCATCGCCGGTTTCGTCGTGATGCTGCTGGTGGCCACGGGTCTGCGCGAGCGCGTGATGAACGCCGTGCCGCGCAGTCTGCGCAAGGGAATCGCGATCGGCATCGGCCTGTTCATCATGCTGATCGGCCTGGTCGACGCGGGCTTCGTCTCCCGTATCCCCGACGTCGCCAAGACCACCGTCCCGCTCCAGCTGGGCACCGGCGGTCATCTGGAGGGCTGGCCGGTCCTGGTCTTCGCCCTCGGCGTCCTGCTCACCCTGGCCCTGATCATCCGCAAGGTGCCGGGCGCGATCCTGATCTCCATCGTGGTGATGACGGGCGTCGCGATGATCATCGACGCGGTGGCCACCGTCCCGTCCTGGGGCCTGACCACGCCGCAGTGGCCCGGCAATCCGGTCGCGTCCCCCGACTTCGGGCTCGTCGGCCAGGTCAGCCTCTTCGGCGGCTTCGCGAAGGTCGGCTATCTGACGGGCGTGCTGTTCGTCTTCACCGTGCTGCTTTCCTGCTTCTTCGACGCGATGGGCACGATTCTCGGCGTCGGCGACGAGGCCAGGCTCATGGACAAGGACGGCAACCTCCCCGGCATCAACCGGGTTCTGTTCGTCGACGGCATCGCGGTCGCGGCCGGTGGTGCGACCTCGTCCTCCGCCAACACCTGCTTCGTGGAGTCCACGGCGGGCGTCGGCGAGGGTGCCCGTACCGGACTGGCATCGGTCGTCACGGGTGCGCTGTTCGGGGTGGCGCTGTTCCTCACGCCGCTCGCCACGATGGTCCCGTCCCAGGCGGCGACTCCCGCGCTGCTGGCGGTCGGCTTCCTGATCCTGGCGGGCTCGGTCGGCGACATCGACTGGAGCGATCTCACCGTCGCCGTCCCGGCGTTCCTGGCGATGGTGATGATGCCGTTCACGTACTCCATCACCAATGGCATCGGCATCGGCTTCATCGCCTTCAGCGTGCTGCGGCTGGCCGCCGGGCGGGGCCGCGAGGTCCCCGTCGCCATGTATGTGGTGTCAGCGGTGTTCGTCTTCTACTACGCGATGCCGGCGCTGGGTCTCACGTAAGCCTCTTCACGTCAGGGGCTCACGTCATGAGCTTCACGTGAGCCCGTAGAACTTCTCTGTCTCGTCGACGGCCGCCTTGAAGCGTTCGTCGAAGTCATCGCGGATGAGCGTCCGGACCACATAGTCCTGGACGCTCATTCCGCGTCTGGCGGCATGGTGCCGGAGCCGGTCGAGGAGCTCACCGTCTATGCGGAGGCTGAGCACAGTCGATCCCATGTCAGCCAGAGTCGCCGGACCGTCTTGGCCGGTGCGTCACTTTCCGGATCTGCCTCACTCATATGAGTGATGAATCTATCGAGGCAGTAACCTCGACTAGTCTTTAGGCAGGGTAATGAGTTATGCTAACAAACATGCCTGACCTGTCCCATGGTGATGCCGTCGACGTCGCCGCCGTGAACTCCCTGCGCTCGGCCGTCATGCGGCTGGGCCGGCGCCTGAAGCATCAGCGCGTCGACGAATCGCTGAGCCCGACCGAGATGTCGGTGCTCGGCACCCTCGCCCGCTGCGGCCACGCCACCCCCGGTGAGCTGGCCCGCAAGGAGCATGTCCAGCCGCCCTCCATGACCCGGATCGTGGCGCTGCTCGAGGCCAAGGGACTCGTCCGGCTCGAGCCGCACCCCGACGACCGCCGGCAGAAGGTCGTCAGCCAGACCGAGCAGGCAGAGGCCATGCTCGAAGAGAGCCGCCGCAAGCGGAACGCCTGGCTGGCCTCGCTCGCCGAAGGTCTGGACGAGGACGACTGGGCCAAGCTGCGCGCCGCCGCCCCCGTACTGGAGAAGCTCGCGCACCTCTGATCACCGCACAGCCAAGGAGGCGAACCTTTTGAGTTCGGGACCCGGAGCACCCTCCGCACCCGCACCAGCCCCTACAACCATGTTCAGCTCGCTGAAGATCCGTAACTACCGGCTCTTCGCCACCGGGCAAGTCGTCTCCAACACCGGCACCTGGATGCAGCGCATCGCCCAGGACTGGCTGGTGCTCAGCCTGACCGGATCCGCGTCCGCCGTCGGCATCACCATCGCGCTGCAGTTCCTGCCCATGCTGCTCTTCGGTCTGTACGGCGGCGTGCTCGCCGACCGGCTGCCGAAGCGGCAGCTGCTCGTCGCCACCCAGACCGCGATGGGCCTGACCGGCCTGGCGCTCGCCGTGCTCACGCTCAGCGGCCATGTCCAGGTCTGGCACGTCTACCTCACGGCCTTCCTGCTCGGCCTCGTCACCGTCGTCGACAACCCGGCGCGCCAGTCGTTCGTCGCCGAGATGGTCGGCCCGGAGCAGCTGGCCAACGCGGTCAGTCTCAACTCCGCCAACTTCCAGTCCGCGCGGCTGGTCGGCCCGGCCGTCGCCGGTGTGCTGATCACGGCCGTCGGCAGCGGCTACGCATTCCTGCTGAACGGGCTGTCCTTCATCGCGCCCCTCGCGGGTCTGCTGCTGATGCGCAACAGCGAGCTGCACAAGGTCGAACGCGCACCGCGCGGCAAGGGGCAGCTGCGGGAGGGGCTGAAGTATGTCGCGGGGCGGCCCGAGCTGATCTGGCCGATCGTCCTCGTCGGCTTCATCGGCACCTTCGGCTTCAACTTCCCGATCTGGCTCTCGGCCTTCGTCAACAACGTCTACCACTCGGGCGCGAGTACGTACGGCCTGCTCAACACCCTGATGGCAGCCGGTTCCCTGGCGGGCGCCCTGCTCGCCGCCCGGCGCGGCACCTCGCGGCTTCGGGTGCTTGTGGTCGCGGCGGTGCTCTTCGGACTCCTGGAGATCGTGACCGCGTTCGCGCCGCAGTTCTGGATCTTCGCGGTGCTGCTGGTGCCGATCGGGATGTTCGGCCTGACCGTCAATGTCACGGCCAACTCCAGCATCCAGATGGCGACGGAACCGGCCATGCGGGGCCGCGTGATGAGCCTGTTCATGATGGTCTTCGTGGGCGGTACGCCACTGGGCGCGCCCCTGGTCGGCTGGATCACCGACACCTACGGACCGCGGATCGGCTTCGCGGCGGGCGGTGCGGTGGCGATGGCCGCGGCGATCGGAGTCGGCGTGATGCTCGCCCGTGTGGGCGGGCTGCGCCTGAAAATAGATCTGCGGCGGGGGCGCAGGCATGTGGAGTTCGTCCCGAGGGAACAACTGGCGACGGCGGCGTAGGCCACCCCGTCTGCGTCAGACTCGGATCATGAGACTCTTCGCCGCCGTACTGCCCCCCACCCCGGTCATCGACGAACTCGCCGTCGAAATCGACCGGTTGAGGACCCTGCCCGGCGCGGACGCCCTGCGCTGGACCGGCCGGGCAGGCTGGCACTTCACGCTCGCCTTCATGGGCGAGGTCGACGACGGCCTGCTGCCCGAGCTGCACGAGCGGCTCGGGCGGGCCGCCCACCGGACCGAACCCTTCCCGCTGCGGATGCACCGCGGCGGACGCTTCGGGCAACGCGCGCTGTGGGCGGGGGCGGCGGGCGGTCTCGAGGAGATGCGCCTGCTCGCCGAACGCGCGGACGCGGCCGCGCGGCGGGCCGGGATCAGCATGGAGGAGCACCGCCGCTACCAGGCCCATCTCACGATCGCCCGCAGCCGCGACGAAGCGGATCTTCGTCCGTACGTCGAGGAGCTGGACGCCTTCGAGGGCACGTCCTGGGAGGTCGGCGAGCTCGCGCTCGTCCGCAGCAATCTGCCGGTGAGCGGGGTACGGGGCGAGCAGCCGCGGTACGAGACGGTCGGTGCCTGGCCGCTCGGGCGGGCCGGTTAGTCTCGGGGGGTGAATCCCAAGACCAGAAATCAGATCATGGCCGGCGTCCTGGTGCTCATGTTCGCGATCGTCGCCGTGGCGGCCGTGGTCGGTCAGTAGCCCTGACCACCCCACGGCCGCTCGCGCGAGTCACCAGGCGAAGGCCTCCGGGGAGGGCCCCGGACCCGGGAAGATCTCGTCGAGGCCGGACAGCACCTCGTCGCTCAGCTCCAGCTCGACGGCGCGCAGCGCGGACACCAGCTGGTCCGCCGTACGCGGTCCGACGATGGGCCCGGTGACCCCCGGCCGGGTCAGCAGCCAGGCCAGCGCGGCCTCGCCGGGCTCCAGACCGTGCTTGTCGAGCAGATCCTCGTACGCCTGGACCTGCGCCCGTACCTCGGTGTTCGCGAGCGCGTCCGCCGAGCGCCCGGAGGCGCGGCGCCTGCCCTCGCTCTCCTTCTTGATCACACCGCCGAGCAGCCCGCCGTGCAGCGGCGACCAGGGGATGACTCCGAGTCCGTACTCCTGCGCGGCCGGGATGACCTCCATCTCGGCGCGGCGCTCGGCGAGGTTGTAGAGGCACTGTTCGCTGACGAGCCCGTACGAGCCACGCTTCTGCGCGATCTCGTTGGTCTGGGCGATCTTCCAGCCGGGGAAGTTGGAGGAGCCCGCGTAGAGGATCTTGCCCTGGGCGATCAGGGTGTCGATGGCCTGCCAGATCTCCTCGACCGGGGTGTGGCGGTCGATGTGGTGGAACTGGTAAAGGTCGATGTGGTCCGTCTGCAGCCGCTTGAGGCTCGCCTCGACGGCACGGCGGATGTTGAGCGCCGAGAGCCGGTCGTGGTTGGGCCACGGGTCCCCGTCGGCGGCCATGTTCCCGTAGACCTTGGTGGCGAGAACGACCTTGTCGCGCCGGTCGCCGCCCTTGGCGAACCAGGAGCCGATGATCTCCTCGGTACGGCCCTTGTTCTCGCCCCAGCCGTACACATTGGCGGTGTCGAAGAAGTTGATCCCCGCGCCGAGCGCGGCGTCCATGATGCTGTGACTGTCGGCCTCGTCGGTCTGAGGCCCGAAGTTCATCGTCCCGAGGACGAGTCGGCTGACCTTGAGTCCGGTGCGTCCGAGCTGTGTGTACTTCATGGTTCATCAGCCAACGCCTTGGAGCGCGCTCCAGGCAAGTGCGCGAGGGGGTCAGCCGCGGGGGAACTCGTCGGTGGTGGGGGTGAGGCCGAGGGGGGGTGCTGGTGAGGTCGAGCGGCTGCCCGAAGGCGACCTTCGTCACGGTCAGCGAAAACTCGTCACGCGCCGCCGAACCACCCCGCCGCGTCCAGCCGGAAGGCATCCGCCGGGACGACCGTACGCAGCACGTCCTCGATCTCGCGCACGCGCCCCGCGCCGACCGTGCCCGCCCAGTCCGACCGCAGTTCGTCGAAGATCGCGGCCGAGCGGGTCAGCGCGTCCAGGCCGTGTGCCGTGAGCCGGACGAGCTTGCGGCGGGCGTCGGACGGGTCGTCCGTGCGTTCCGCGTAGCCAAGGGCGACGAGGCGGTCGACCGTCTTGCCCGCGGCCTGTTTGGAGACTCCGAGCCGCCGTCCGATCTCGCTGGCGGTCGTGCCGTGCGGGCCGATCGCCTGCATGGCGAAGCCGTACGCGGGCCGGACGTCGGGGTGGCCCTGCTGGGCCAGCTCGGCGTGGAGGCGGTCGATGAGGGAGCGGAACCCGGCGAAGAGGAGCAGGGGCAGCTCGTAACCAGGCGTGTCCGTAAGGGCGTTGCGCACTTCGACAACCTGGTTTACCTTTTTATCGTCAACCATGTTGTCGATTGTAGGAGACCCTCGCATGTTTACCGAACACACCCTGGAATCGGCCCCACCCGCGTCGCGCCGCGCCATGGAGTCCACGATCAGGCATCTGGGCCATCTGCCACCGGCCGTCGCCAGGCTCGCCTCCTCGCCCCATCTGCTGGACGGCTTCCTGAAACTCAGCGCGATGTTCGAGCAGACGACTCTGGATCCGGTCGCCCGCGAGGTGGTCGTCATGGTGGTCGCGACGCGGAACGAGTGCCATGTGTGCGTGGAGATGCACACCGGCAAGCTGCGGACGCTGGGCGCGGATGCAGAGTTGATCGCCGCGCTGCGCGAGCAGAAGCCGCTCGATGACGTACGGCTCGAAGCGGTACGGCAGTTCACGCTGGAGGTGCTGCGTACGGCAGGGGGCGTGGTCGACGAGGACCTGCGCGCGTTCCTGGCGCACGGCTACACCGAACAGAACGCGCTGGAGGTGGTCATGGGCATCGGTACGTACACGATGTCGACGCTCGCGAACCGGCTCACACGGGCGTAGGCACAAGCCCGGGCGCCGCTTCAGGGCGCCCGGGTGGGGCGCCCTGGCCCGCGTCAGGACTTGGCGGTGATGGTCGATCCGCAGTCGAAGCGGCTGGTCGTGCCGTTGACCGTGTTGCCGAGGCAGACGGTCAGCTTGACCGTGCGGTCCTCGACGAGGTTGCCGTGGTGGTACTCGGTGCAGTTGCCGTTGCCCGGCGTGAAGTACCGCTCGAAGCTGCCCGTGAACGGCACGTCGTTGGGGCCCGCGTACCAGGTGGCGGTGACCTTCAGCCAGACACCCAGGCCGTCCGTCTTGGTGTCGCACGCTCTGAACGCGTCACCGTCGTCCGTGAAGGTTCCATAGGCGGTGCTGGAGGTGTGTGCGTAGGCGTACCAGGTGCTTGCGGCCTGGGCGCTGGAGGCGTTGCCGAGGGCTATCGCGGCGCCTGCGCCGACGACTGCGGCGATGCGGCTGAGCTTGCGCATGGGTGTGAAACCTTCCTGCAGGATTTGTGATCGCGTCAGCCTAGATCCACCGGATGTTCTACAACAGGCCTTTTTTGTAAGGGCATTGGCAAGCGGGTGGATGCCGGCGCCTCTGCGGGTGCGACGGCCGGAATTGGCCAGAGACGGCCAAGCCTTGCGGAATGCACCTTGCCATTTTGAGGTGTCCATGTCGCAATGACTGATGTCGCTGACTACCCGTCAGGACCAGGGGCACCCCCAACCCCCATCCCCGAAGCCCCGGATCCCGCGAGCCGCGGATCGAACGTGGTGGCCGGTGACGCCAACCCGTAACCCCCACACGAAGGCGGGACCCCATGAAGTACGGCAAGCTCACAACAGGCGCGTTATTGGGCGGAGCTGTCGCAGCAGGCACGCTCGTCATGGCACCCATCGCGAGCGCGGTGACGCCGGAGACGGCCACCATCTCCTTCGACTGCGGTTCCTACGGCTCCGGCTCGGCGACACTCACGGCCACTCAGGACGGCACGGCCGCCACCATCAGCGTGTCGACTTCGGCCATCAAGTCGCCCATCGCCATCTCGGAGAACTCGGTCAAGTCGACCCTCAACCTCACCAAGAACGGCTCCGACACGGCGACGTTCACCGGCAACTCCAACCCGGCCATCCCGGCCGGGGGCGACGTGTCCACCGGCCCGCTCACCGGGACTGTGGCCACGGGCGACAGCCTGGAGGGGAAGTCGCTGACGGTCGTGGTCCTCGGCATCACCGTGACCTGCAACGCGACGTCCGCGCAGGCTCCTGGCCCGTTCGTGTTCTGACGGCCGTCAGGCAGTAAGAGAGGCGGCGTCACGCGCGCGTGGCGCCGCCCTACGGCCCGCCCAGCCCCCACGCCTGGTGCATCGCCCCCGCGAACGCCGCCGCCAGTTTGTGTTCGCCCGTCGGGCCCGGGTGTGTCCCGTCGTACGTGTCCGTGTCGATGGCGTACGACTCCGGCGGCGACGCCAGCAGGATCGGCGAGGTCGCCGTGTCCAGGTCGGCGACCGCCTTGGCCAGCAGTTCGTTGAAGCGGTCGCACTCCGCCGCGAAGGGGGCGTCGGAGCGGGCGCGGATGTTGGGGATGACCCGCAGCAGGACCATCCGTACATGAGGGTTGGCCGCGCGGGCCTCGGTGATGAAGTGGCGGGCGTTCAGGGCGGTTTGGGTGCTGTCCGTGTAGAAGCCGAGGTCTATCAGGCCGAGCGAGACCAGAAGGATGTCGGCCCGCTCCGCGGCGACCGTCTCGCGGATGACCGGGGCCATGTGGAGCCAGCCCTCGCCCCAGCCGGACAGATGGCGGCGGGCCTCGGCGGGGAAGGCCGGGTCGGCGTAGGTGTGCGAGACCGGGGCGTTCGCCGCCGTGTCGTAGAGCTCGGTCCGGGGGCCGACGATCTCGTACGGGCCGTCGAAGGAGGCGGCAAGGTGCTGCCACATCCGGTAGCGCCAGGTGTAGTCGCCGGCGCGTCCGATGGTCATGGAGTCGCCGACGAACATGAAACGCATGGGGGTCATCATGTCCGATCAAGCCCCGCAGCTGCGATGTGAGGCTGGCCACGGCCCCGGGCTCGCTAGGCCCTGTCCGGCCCACCTCGGCGGCTGAGCCGGAAGCACCAGGAGCGAGGTGGCAGGCTGGGGGTCATGCGTTCGCTTCCGTACGTCACCCGGGCCGCCTCCGGGGCCGCTGCCGTCTCCCTCGCGGCCCTCGTGCTCGCCGCCGTCCCCGCCTCCGCCGACGACGACTCCGGGTTCACGATCAAGGACCCGCGCATCACGGAGTCCAGCGGGCTCGCCGCCAGCCGGGTGCACCCGGGCGTGTACTGGACGCACAACGACCAGGACGAGCCGCGCGTCTTCGCCGTCGACTCAAAGACCGGCGAGACCGTCGCGACGATCACCCTGAGCGGGGTCGGGAAGCCCCGTGACATGGAGGCCATCTCGGTCGGCCCGGACGGGAACGTCTACGTCGGGGACATCGGCGACAACCTCAACGGCAGCTGGGACCACGTCTGGATCTATAAGTTCCCCGAGCCCAAGGCCCTCAAGGACATGACCGTCCGGGCGACGCAGTACACCGTCACGTACGAGGACGGGGCGCGGAACGCCGAGGCGCTGATGGTGCATCCCACGACCGGGCGGGTCTATATCGCGTCGAAGAACGAAGACGGCGGCGGGCTGTACGAGGGACCCGCGAAACTCACCTCCTCCGGCACGAACACCTTCCGGCGGATCGGGGAGGTGCCGTGGGTGACCGACGGCGCCTTCTCGCCGGACGGCAAGGAACTCGTACTGCGCTCCTACTTCAGCGCGCGCGGATACGAGTGGAAGAACGGCCGCCTCGGCGCCGACCACCGCGTCCGGGCACCCATTCAGGGGCAGGCCGAGTCGGTGACGTACACCCTCGACGGCAAGGCGCTGATGTTCGGCTCCGAGGGCGAGCAGAGCGAGGTGCAGCGGGTCGGCCTCGGGAACGAGTCCTCGCCGGACGGAGGCAGCAAGTCTCCTTCCGCGAGCGGGAGTTCGGCCGGCGGTGCCAAGAGCGGAGAGAACAGCAACTTCACCTACGGGCTGATCGTCCTCGCCGGCGGCACCGCTCTCGTCCTCGGGATCAAGCGCCTGCTGCGCCGTGGTTAGAGGGTGATGAAAGGGTGACTAGAGCGGGCGTACCTCGTAGTGAAGCGTCGTGTCCCGCTTCACCTTGTGTGCGATCGGGACCAGCGCGCCCTGCATGAACGGGTGCTCGTGCAGGAGCATTTTCGACGCGTGCTTGCTCTCCTCGCTGCCCGGGTCGAGCAGCCGCACCCTGGCCTTGATCGCCGGTCCGGTCGGCTTGCCGCGCACCGTGCAGGGGGCGAGCTCGATCTCCGGGTTGTTCCGCATCCGCTTGGCCTTGCCGGACGTGGCGTAGGTGCGGACGTATGCGTGGTCGCCCTCGACGACGATGCTGACGGGGGTGCCGACGCCCGTACCGTCCTGTTTGAAGCTGGTGAGCAGGACGGCCCACTGTTTCTCGAAGGGGCTGAGCCCCGGGCTCGTACTCATACCTCCATGAATGCACTTTCCGTGCCCCGCGTCACCCTGTGGCGCGGGGCCGTTGGCTACCGGCGCAGCAGCGCGCAGACGAAGTCCTCCTGGATGTTCCTGAGCTTGGCGAGCAGCGCCGGCTTGTTGGTCTTGTTCACCTGCGTGGTGATCGAGAACGTCAGGGACCGCCGGCCGTCAGGGGTCGCCGCGATGAGCTGGGTGTAGCCGGGAAAGTTGCCCGTGTGGCCGTACACGACACCGCAGCGCGTGGTGTAACGGAAGATCGCCAGACCTGTGGCGTTCACGCCCGGGCCCGCCGGTTCGGAGGCGCCGTCGCGCCACTTCAGCTGCTGGTGGCGCGTCGGCTTCGAGATCAGGTCGCCGCCCGCGTAGGCGCGGATGAACGCGGTCAGGTCCCTCGGGGTCGACACGATGCCGCCGGACGCCCAGACGCCGGACGCCCAGACGCCGGACGCGCTGAGCGCCGTGTTGACGTCCTCCGGGGCGGCCGGCGGGTCGACCGCGTATCCGTGCAGATACGGCTCGGGGAGGAGGAAGAAGCCCTGCGGGAGGCTGGTGTTCCGCAGCTCCAGCGGGCGGTAGACCGTCTGCTTCAGCAGCTCCTCGTACCTTCTGCCCGTCACGGCTTCGGCCAGCAGGGCCACGGCGATGTTGTCGGAGTTCGAGTACTGGTACCGCGAACCCGCAGGGAAGAGCAGCAGGTCCCCGGCGACGAAGTCGAGGAGGCGGCGGGAGTCGAAGACATGGTGCGGATCCGCGGTCACGATCTCGAGGAATTCCGAGTCCGTGGAGTAGTCCGGCAGACCGCTGGTGTGGTTCAGCAGCTGCCGGAGCGTCACCGCGTGCCAGGCCTCGGGGAGTGCGGGCAGCCATCTGCGGATGGGCTTGTCGAGGCCGAGCAGTCCGCGGTCGACCAGTTGCAGGGCGACGGCTGCGCTGAACGCCTTGGCCGTGCTGGCGATCCGCATGTGGTCGGTCGGCTGCGGCGGGCGGTCGGTGCCGAGCTGCGAGACCCCGGCCCGGTAGAACTCCGTGTTGCCCCCGCGCTGCAGTACGGCGATGACTCCGGGCGGGCCGCCGGGCGCCCGGACCAGTTCCTGAATGCGTTTGCTCAGCGCACCGTCGTGACCGGTTGCGGCGGACTCCCCGGCCGCCGCGGGTGCGGACACCAGCCCGGCGAGGGAGCCGACGGCCAGAAGGGCGGCGGCGGGGAGCCGCAGCCTACGGAAGCGGAAACGGGGGCGTGGCAGCACGGTTTTTGCTCCTGACGGTGGCGACGGTGGCGGTTGCACACGACCCAGCATCAGGACAGGGAGCCCGGTCCGCCCGCGGCGGTGGTCCATCCGGCAGACAGCGCCCTCCGGTACGAAACTGGAAGGGGGCCGGCACTGGAGGAACCATGACAGCAACCACGAGGGACGAGACTCCCGTCGCCGTCGAGGGCGGCGGCGTGGAGCTGCGGATGACGGAACTCGGCGGCGACATGACCGCCGCGTTCGCGAGACTCCCCAAGGGCACGGACATGGGACCGGCCGTGAAGGGTCTGCCCGGCGACATGTGCCAGTGCCCGCACTGGGGATTCCTCTTCAGCGGGCGGCTGATGATGCGGACCCCGTCGGGGGACGAGATCTACGAGGCGGGGCAGGCCTTCTACTGGCCGGCCGGTCACGTCCCGGTGGCGCTCGAGGACTGTGAGTACGTGGACTTCTCGCCGACCAGGGAGATGAAGGAGGTCGTCGACTACGTCAAGGCGCACATGGGGTGATCCCGCGGCGGGCGGGCGGCCGGGGAGAACGGGGACGGGCCCGGCAGCGTGACGCCGCCGGGCCCGTCCCCGTACATCTGGTGCTCCGCAGTGCTACAGCTTCTCGATCACGTAGTCGATGCACGCCGTCAGCGCCTCGACGTCCGCCGGGTCGATCGCCGGGAACATCGCGACGCGCAGCTGGTTGCGGCCCAGCTTGCGGTACGGCTCAGTGTCGACGATGCCGTTCGCGCGCAGCGCCTTGGCGACCGCCGCGGCGTCGATGTCGTCCGCGAAGTCGATCGTGCCGATGACCTGCGAGCGCTTCGCCGGGTCGACCACGTACGGGGTCGCGTACTTGGACGCCTCGGCCCATCCGTACAGCGTCCGCGACGACGTGGCGGTGCGGCCGACCGACCAGTCCAGGCCGCCCTGGCCGTTGATCCACTTCAGCTGCTCGTTCAGCAGGAAGAGCGTGGACAGCGCCGGGGTGTTGTACGTCTGGTTCTTCAGCGAGTTGTCGATCGCCGTCGGCAGGCTGAAGAACTCCGGGACATGGCGGCCCGAGCCGTGGACGCGCGCGGCGCGCTCCAGCGCGGCCGGGGAGAAGACGCCGATCCACAGGCCGCCCTCGGAGGCGAAGGACTTCTGCGGGGCGAAGTAGTAGACGTCCGTCTCGGCGATGTCGACCGGCAGGCCGCCCGCGCCGGACGTCGCGTCGACCAGGACCAGCGCGCCCTCGTCCGCGCCCGCGAGGCGCTTGATCGGGGCCGCGACGCCCGTCGAGGTCTCGTTGTGCGTGAAGGCATACGCGTCGACGCCCGCCTCCGCCTCCGGGTCCGGGTGCGTGCCCGGGTCGGAGGTGATGACGGTCGGCTCGGCCAGCCACGGCGCGAGCTTCGCCGCCTTGGCGAACTTGGAGGAGAACTCGCCGAAGGACAGGTGCTGGGACTTGTTCTCGATCAGGCCGTGCGTCGCGATGTCCCAGAAGGCGGTGGAACCGCCGTTGCCCAGGATGACCTCGTAGCCCTCGGGGAGCTGGAAGAGGTCGCGTACGCCGTCGCGCACCGCGCCGACCAGGTTCTTCACCGGGGCCTGGCGGTGGGACGTGCCGAGGAGAGAGGTGCCGGTGGCGGCCAGGGCGTCCAGCGCCTCCGTACGCACCTTGGAGGGGCCCGCGCCGAAACGGCCGTCGGCGGGCTTGATGTCAGCGGGAATCTGGATCTCAGCCACGTTCCGGAGCGTATCCGGTCCCGGGGCGCGGTGGACACGCGGTCCGGCGGCTGAGACGGGCCCCGCTGTCCTGACCTGCGCGTCGGCCGTGGGGCGGGCCGAGTCAGATCGCGTCAGTCCTTGTCCTCCACGGGCGCTTGTACGGGCTCCTGCGCGGGCTCTTTTGCGGGCTCCCGTACGGACAGCTCGTGCAGATGCTCGACCAGCGCGAGCAGTACGAACTTGCTGGAGGAGTGGTCGCGGGCGTCGAACTCCACCAGCGGCACCTCCGCCCCCAGCGCCAGCTCCTCGCGGATCTGCTCCTCGCCGTGCAGCGGCCCGCCGAAGTCGTTGACGGCCACGATGAAGGGCGTGCCGCGCCGCTCCAGGCGGTCCAGCGCGTACCAGGCGTCGGGCAGCGAGCGGGTGTCGGCGAGGACGACCGCGCCGAGCGTGCCCTCGAAGAGGCGGTCCCACAGGAACCCGAAGCGTTCCTCGCCGGGCGCGCCGAAGAGATAGACGACGCTGCCGTCGGCGAGCGTGATCCGGCCGAAGTCGAAGGCGACGGTCGTGGAGTCCTTGGCGCTGACGCGGCCTGTGTCGGGGCCGCTGTCGCGCGCGGTGTCGTCGAGGGTGCGGCCCGCGCGGCGCATCACCTCCTCCGTCTGCAGCTCTTCCGTGTGCAGCGGACGGATCTCGCTGACGGAGCGGACCATCGTCGTCTTACCGACTCCGAAGCCGCCCACGACAACGATCTTCAGGGCGTTGACGTTCGTCCCGGCGGGCGCGGGGTGGGGCTGCGCCGGGGGTGCCGCCCGCGTGACGCGGGTCATCGGTTCTGGGCGTTGCCGGTCATCGAGTGTGGCCTTCCGGGGTGGCGAGGGCGTAACTGGAGCCGCGTGTTCCCTGATCAAGTGGTGGTCACTATAGGAGAGTTGGCGATCACATTGGTCAGTTCTGGGTGGGCTTTGCGCCCCGCTGACGGTTCGCGGCGCCCATAACCGGCGGTTTCCTTCCGGTGTGACGTGAGCGACAGGGGCATCCTGAGACACATGGCGGAGCAGCGACAGACAGTGCGGAGCCGGCGCGAGAGGGGCGAGCTGGCGCATGCCCTCACGCGGGCGGTGCGCGGCGAGGTGGACTTCAGCGCGGCAGCCCGCGCCCTGATGACCATGGACGCGTCCAACTACCGGCGGGTGCCGGTCGGCGTCGTCGCGCCGCGCGACGCGGCGGACGTGGCCGCCGCCCTGGAGGTGTGCCGGACGTACGGGGTGCCGGTGGTGCCGCGAGGCAGCGGCACGTCCATCGCCGGACAGGCCACGGGCATCGGCGTCGTACTGGACTTCACCCGCCATATGAACGCGGTGGTGGAGGTGGACGCCGGGGCGCGTACGGCGGTGGTGCAGCCCGGCGTCGTACTCGACACGCTGCGCGATGCCGTACGGCCCGAAGGGCTCACCTTCGGGCCCGATCCCTCCACGCACAGCCGCTGCACGTTCGGCGGAATGATCGGCAACAACTCCTGCGGCTCGCACTCGGTGGCGTGGGGCACGACCGCCGACAATGTCCACGGTCTGTCGGTCGTGACGTACGGAGGCATCGAGCTCCGGCTCGGCCAGGGCTGGGAAGGGGCTCCGTCCGGCGCTCCGGCGGGACTGCGCGAGCTGGTCGAGCGGAATCTCGCGCTGCTGCGGACCGGGTACCCGGACGGGCTGCCGCGGCGGATCTCCGGATACGCGCTGGATGCGCTGCTGCCCGAGAAGGGCGTCGATCTGGCACGGGCGTTCTGTGGCAGCGAGGGCACGCTGGGGGTGCTGACGGAGGCGACCGTACGGCTCGTCGACGCGCCACGCGCGCGTGCGCTCGCCGTGCTCGGCTACGCGGACGAGAGCGCGGCGGCGGAGGCGGCGCCCGGACTGCTGGCGCACCGGCCGCTGACCGTCGAGGGCATGGCCGAGGACCTGGTGCGCGGCGAGCGGGGGCTGCCGCGCGGCGGGGCCTGGCTGTTCGTGGAGACGGGCGGCGACACGGCCGCCGAGGCGCGGGCCCGCGCCGCGGACATCGTGCGGGCGGCGGACGCGCTCGACGGCACGGTGGTGGACGACCCGGCCGGGATGCGGGCGCTGTGGCGCGTACGCGAGGACGCGGCGGGCACGGCGACCCGCACCGCCGACGGCGCCGAGGCCTGGCCGGGCTGGGAGGACTGTGCGGTGCCGCCGGCCCGGCTTGGCGCGTATCTGCGGGACTTCCGGGCGCTGCTGGCCGCGCACGGTCTGCGCGGCACGCCGTACGGACACTTCGGCGACGGCTGCATCCATGTCCGTATCGACTTCGACCTGATGAGCGCCGAGGGCGTGCGGGGCTTCCGGCGCTTCTCGGAGGAGGTCGCGGACCTGGTCGTCGCGCACGGCGGCTCGCTGTCGGGCGAGCACGGCGACGGGCAGGCGCGGGCCGAACTGCTGCCGAAGATGTACGGCGACGAACTGGTCGCCCTCTTCGGCCGGGTCAAGGACATCTGGGACCCGGCGGGCGGCATGAACCCCGGGATGCTCGCCCGGCCTGCGCGCCTGGACGCGAACCTCCGCTTCTCCGTCCTGCCGAGCAAGCCGGTGGAGGTGGAGTTCGGATATCCGCACGACGGCGGGGACTTCGCGGGGGCGGTGCGGCGGTGCGTGGGCGTCGCGAAGTGCCGGGTCGCGGGGCCCAGTTCGGGCTCGGACGTGATGTGCCCCTCCTTCCGCGCGACGGGCGAGGAGCAGCACTCCACGCGGGGGCGGGCCCGGCTGCTGCACGAGATGCTCGCGGGCGATGTCGTCCACGGCGGCTGGCGCTCGCACGAGGTGCGCGACGCGCTCGACCTGTGCCTGTCCTGCAAGGGGTGCCGCAGTGACTGCCCGGTGGGCGTCGACATGGCCACGTACAAGGCGGAGTTCCTGCACCACCACTACGCGGGCCGCGTGCGGCCCGCATCGCACTACGCGATGGGCAGGCTGCCGGTGTGGCTGCGGGCGGCGGCGCCGTACGCACGGGTGGTCAACGCGGTGGCGCGGGTGCGGCCGCTGGCGGCGCTCGCGAAGCGCCTCGGCGGCATCGCGCCCGAGCGCGATCTGCCTGTGCTGGCGCCCCTGACCTTCCGGCGCTGGCTGCGGGACCACATGCGCGACCGGACGGACGTCTTCGCTACGAGCCGCACGGCGGTGCTGTGGCCTGACACCTTCACCGACCACCTCTCACCCTCCGTGGGCCGGGCGGCGGTGAAGGTCATGGAGTCGGCGGGCATCGGCATCGCCCTGCCGCCGGGCCGGGTCTGCTGCGGCCTGACATACGTCTCCACGGGCCAGCTCGACCGGGCCCGCGCGGTCATGCGCCACACCCTGGACACGGTGGAGCCCCTGCTGGACCTGGGCGTCCCGGTGGTGGTCCTGGAACCGAGCTGCGCGGCGGCCCTGAAGACGGACCTGCCGGAACTGCTGACCGACGACCCGCGGGCGGCCCGCCTGGCAGGCTCGGTCCGCACCTTCGCCCAGGCACTGGAGGAGTGCGCCCCCGACTGGGAACCGCCCCGCCTGAACAGGGAGGTGGCCGGCCAGACCCACTGCCACCAGCACGCGGTCCTCGGCGACGAGGCGGAACGCCGCCTGCGGGAACGGGCGGGCCTGATCGGCGAGTTGAGCGGCGGCTGCTGCGGCCTGGCGGGCAACTTCGGCTTCGAGAAGGGCCACTACGGGGTATCGGTCGCTTGTGCGGAGGACCAGCTGCTCCCGGCGGTGCGGGCAGCGGGAAAGGATACGGAGATCCTGGCGGACGGCTTCTCGTGCCGTACGCAACTGGACCAGCTGGAGGGGCGGCGGGCGAGGCATCTGGCGGAGGTGCTGGCAGAGGGGCTGGACGGCTGATCGGCCAGAGGGCCAGGACGAGGATTTGCCGGGGCCGGGGCCGGGGCCGGGGCCGGGTGATGGTGAAGGAATCATGTGAGGTGCGGCAGAGCACCGGTGGGTTTAAGGGCCAGTTGCTAGGTTGACGTGGAACTTTGCCGTCCATCAGACGGGCGTACGGGGACGAGGCGGACAACGGGGAAGGGATCCACCCATGGCGTGGGACGAATGGGAGCAGCTGAAAGCACAGGCGGCCGAGAAGGGCTCCACGGGAATGCGGCTCAACCAATTGCCGGCGGACCCCGGGGGCGGCGGGCAAGGTGATTTCGTTGCCTCCCAGGACGACTTGGGTGCCGTCGGCCATGATGCCTTCATTCTGCATGGCGACCTCGGCAAGCAGGCGGACATCGCAGGCGCGGGCATGGACAAGAATGGCGCCGGGTCGACCATGCAGGCCGCCGGCAATCTCAAGAGCCACAACTTCGCTTTCGGTTCCGCGCTGGAGACAACGGTGAGCGTGTGGGACACCCAGCTGAAGACGCTCCTGCAGGCCTGCGCGCACATCTCCAATCACCTGAACTACTCCAAGAAGATGCACGCCAACGACGACGCCGAAGTCGGAATCTCGCTGCACCACCGCGATGGCTCCGCCGTGCCCGTGTCAGAGCTCAACAAGTACTTCAAGTAAGGGGGACAGCGGTGGCCAGCCTCACTTTCATGGATGTGGCCGAGGTCGACCTCAGCAAGCTTGGCACAGCCGTTACGGACTGGAAGAAGACTGTTGACAACCTTCTGAAGCTCTCGAAGAGCGCCAATGAGGGAATGGTCGCGAAGGCGGAGTCTGCCCACTGGGCCGGGGACAACGCCAGCGCAACAAAGGCGTTCATCAAGAAGACGGCCAAGGAGTTCGCCGACGCGCACGCTGAGGCGCAGAGTGTTTGGCAGCTCCTCGACGATGCCCACGTGGAACTTCTCAAGATCCAGAAGAGCTTGCAGACCGCGATCGATGTCGATGCTCCTAGCCTGGGAGTCAGGATCGAGGACATCGGGGGTGGGGCGGTCCGGTGGTTCTTCCCTCATGTGCGGGGTGACAGCGATGAGCACACGCAGGAGCAGCGTGATTCTGCCCAGCAATTGGCGGACCGCGTAGCCGGGTACGTGGCGCATGCCATGGAGATCGACGCCTCGATGACCCGAGCGCTCGGCAAGACCAACAGCCACGACCTCAACAACTTCAGCGCGGACAATTACGCGTCGCTGGACGATGCCGAGACGGCCCGAGCGCTCGAGTTGGCCAAGCTGGGCCCGAAGATGAGCGACAAGCAGTACGCCGAGTTGAACAGCATCATGAAGTACAACTCGAAGGATCCGGAGTTCTCGGACGCCTTCTATCGGGGATTGGGTGGGCCCAAGCAGGCCCTGGAGTTCTTCGGCCATATGTCCATCGACAGCGCAGAGCACCATGTGGGCGACAAAACACGCCTGGGCTTGACTCAGGAACTGCAGCGCAACATGGGCCTCACCCTGGCGACGGCAACCGACCCGGACGGCAACCCCGGGTACCTCAAGGGCTGGAGTGCGGAGTTCCGTAAGCTGGGTACCCAGAAGATCCAGCTGGAGCAGCTTGCCACTGGCACCAACTCGCCGCCCTACGGATACCAATTGCTCGGCGGGATCTTGCGGTACGGGAACTATGACCCGGAGTTCCTTAACCCTATTGCCGAACACGTGACCCAGATGCAGAAGAAGGACCCGGCGATGTTCGCCGACGCGAAGGGCGTGTACGGCGAGAACTTGTACAACCCGTCAGGGAAGGACGGCGCCGGCTACGACCCGGTGGTGAGTGTCCTGGAGGCCCTTGGTAACAGCCCGGAGGCATCGAAGGAGTTCTTCACCGCGGATCCGACGGCATACAACGACGACGGGACCGTCAAGGCCGGGGCACCGGATCTTGGCAAGAGCACGAATTATCTGGACTATTTCACCGACAAGGACTACCAGGGGTTCCCGGGGGACCTCAATCCTCCGCAGAACCACAACCCTGCTGCGTTCCCCAAGGCCGCGTCGGAGTTCATGCCTGATGCGCTCGGCCATGCCTTGGAGTCCGCCACCATTGGCCTTCCCTACGGCAGCGACGGCCCCACGCCGCCGCACTCGGCCGAGAGCGCCCAGCTGGTACACGACATCATCGACAAGTTCGGCGGCGACCCCGGTCTCGTCGACAGAGTTCCGATGAGTGACAGCCTCGGCAACATCACAGCTGAATACATGCGTGACGTGCAGGACGGACTGAACGGTCCCGCCGTGATTCCGACCCACGGCGAAAATGCAAACCTCGGCGTCGACCCGAACGACCCTTCCGCTCTTACTGCCGGCACTCTCAAGCACTTCCTAGGCGCAGTGGGCAAGGACCCCGATGCCTACGGAGCCATCATCAACGCGCAGCAGGCTGTCACAACGGACCTCGTCAACGACGCTTTCGCAGATCGCAAGGACTACGGCAACCTACTTTCGACCGAGGTGAACAACAGGGTTGCTCCCGGGGCCGACATCGCAGGAATTATGGCCGAATCGCGAACTCAGGCTGTTTACGACGATAAGATCGCATCCGATGCCAAATTCAATGAAGGTGTCGCCACCGCAAACAAGTGGGCAGGAAGAGCCATCGGAATGGGAATCGGACATATTCCTGTCGGGGGTGATGCGGTGGGATGGGTCGTCGAGGATGTCCAGGAATCAGTGGTGAAACATTACACCCGAGACTCCAGCTCTGAGGCGGCAATCACCAAAGAGAATTTCCTGGAAAACCAGAGGTACAGTTCTGGATCCGCGGCGCACGATGCCACGTACACAGCTGCGATCCAGGCAGGATACGACCCAAAGCAGGCGGAGACCATGGCCACCTCTGCCGGAAATGCAGTCTTGACGGGATACGGGCTGAGAATCAAGTGACCCTTCCACCTGCTCAGTTCTCTCAGCCAACGAAAGCGAGAGTCTAATTTCATGGGCGACAGTACGCGATCCAGCCGCAGGGCGAGTTGGGTATGGGTAGTTCCTGTTGGCTTGGCGCTAATTTCGGTTACCGCATTCTCCATTTGGAAGTTCTGGCCATCCGAGAGCTCCACGATCTCAGTACCCGAAAAGGTGTGCAAGAACTCCCTGCCCGGGAATCCTGTCGCAAAGATCCTCCCCAAGAAGGGGAAGCAGTTCAAGGAAGAACCATCATTCGGCGCATACAATTTCTCCCCTAGCAAATCAGCGACAGCGGACAAGCCTCAGGTCGGAAAATGCGAGCTGACTGGCGGCGGAAAAGTTGTCACGATCGAATATTATCGACTTCTTAGTGCAGACTACAGTCGGCAGGACTTCGAGCGGGACACGACTGGGCCGGGACTCGCGCATATCGCGCTCGGGGAAGCGCGTGGATACCAAGGGAGGGGAGGATCTGCTGTCCTGTACGTGAATTGCCCTTTCCCAAAGGATCCTGACGCCCTCCTTAAAGTAGTGATCGGAACCAGCGGCCTTCCCGAAGATCCCGATCGAGCCACCAAAGATCAGCTTTCCCTTCTTACGGCTGACACGGCTCGCATTGTCGCCCAAGACGTACTCGGCTGTGCACGGGCGGACGACCTCCCGGACGGAGCTCCGCAGCACGGCTGAGATGTACGGACATCCTGGAAGGCGTTGGCAGCACGCAAGTTGCGCCTCTGCGCTTGCCTGCTCGGCCGTGATCCGTCTGTGAAACACTGTGCCCATGGGGCCGACTTGGCCCGCGAGGCCAGCAGGCCCCGACCCGGACGATCAGCACCCCGGGCCACCAAACGCAGCACACCGGGATACCGCACCCTGCGCCCCGACGAGTCACCCACCAGCTGCACCGCCCACGTCATCCACATCCACCGCCTCCCGCCACCAGAACCGTCACCCATCCACATCAGCGATCTGCAGGAAGCCGCTTAGGAAGCGACGTTGTGGCCAAGCCCGCCCTGACACCGGCGTCCTGACGGCTGACCGGTTATGGGAGTGGCAGCTCGACGATGTGCGGAGGGTCCTGGGTGAAGTCGCTGTACCGCACCCAGGACGGCCGTACCCGCACATGGGTGATACCGGGCCAGGACAGCCGGTCCCGGCCGTCGGGATAAACGGAGAAGTAGCACGCCTGAATGCGTTCGAGCTCGGCGCCGGTGGGGAAGTCGGCGACGCCCTCGATCTGCGCGGTGACCGCGTCGTCCCAGCCGACGACGAGCGCGATGCGGGGGTCGGCGCGCAGGTTGAGCCACTTGCGCGTCGTCTCGACGGTGTCGAAGACGATCTCGAGGTCGTCACTGACCGCGTATCCGACGACGGCGGCCTGGGGTGCGCCGTCCGGCGACACTGTCGACTGGACGGCGAGCTTGTACCTGCGAAGGAACCAGATGAGCTCGTCGCGCTGCATGAGCCCTCTCTACCACGGGCGGGGCGGCGCGGCGCGCAGTGCGGGGAGCCGGGTGACTGGCCCCGCCCGGCGGGACCGGGCCCGCCGGGCGGCTCCGCAGGCCCGGTAGAGGCTGCCCTTGGTCCATCGCAGCGACCACCACCCGCACCGGGCTGCGCGTGAGGGGGGACATCACCGCCGGATACATGGGCGACTTCCAGCGCACCATGTACGGCGGCGCCCCGGACGAGCCCCCGCCTTCGGAGCCTCCGCGACGTTCGACCCGGAACCAGGCCAAGAACTTCCTGTCCGTGGTCGGGCAGGACCCGGACGCGTATGCGTCGATCACCAGCGCCCAGCAGGCCTACACCTCGGATCTGCTCCGGGTGGAAAGGCGCTAAGAGTTGAGGAGGCTCAGCAACCGCTGGGTGGCCTCGAAGCCGGTACCGGCCGTCTGCAGGAACCGCTGGATCCGTCCGACCGCCTGATCGCGAGCCTGCTCGTCGCCGTCGGCCAGCGCCGCGTCGAGGACATCCGCATGGCTCTCGGCGACATCGGCCTGCTCCTGCGGAGCCAGGTCGGCCTCTTTCCTCAGTTGCTGTGCCAACTCCTGGTAGCTGACCCGGCCTTGCTCGCTGTGGGCCTGATAGGTGGTGGAGGTCGCCCCGGGGCTGTTGAAGTTCCCCGATACGTGATTGTCGCCGGAGCCCGAGGTCTGATGGATGGTGACACCGGAAGGCGCGTGCCTGCGGCCGTAGTTCGTCACGTTCTCTCTGACTCCCACTGCGGTGGTCCGGTAGCGGCTGGGGCTGAACGGATGGTGGTCGGTCACCTGCTGATGAGCGAGCCCCAGGTGCTCCAGCCTGCCCATGATGTGATGCACATCCGCGGGATTCCAGGCCATCTGCCGGAAGTAGCCGGACATGTCGACGAACACGTTGGGAACGCTCCCGCTCGTGCTGCAGAGGTGGTCCAGGGCGCCCAGCGCGAGCCCGTCCGTTTCCCCCTCCGGCGTCGACCGGGCCGGCAGGGCATTGCTGAACTCGATCTCCCTGCGGGCCCGCCCGCGCGATGCTGCCCCGCGGCGGACCATGACGGCGATCACCGGCAAGGACAAGATCACGGCTAAGGGCAGAAGGGTGACAAGGCTGACGACGTTCACGCGGGGGTCCTCCTGTGCCGGGCGCTGCTCGGAGGGTAGAGCTGGGTCGCCTGCGTGAACAAGGGCCCAAGGGAGCTAGCTGCCGGGGCAGCGGAGGTCGGGCGCGGCGCGGTTCGGTGAGCAGGTCACCAGTGCCAGGGACACGAACAGGGGGTGTTCGAGGTAGTAGCCGAGGAGAAGATCTCTGCCCCAACCAAGAGGCTCGACAGCGGAGTTCTGTGACAGCGGCCGCCTGCCTCCCTGCTCGCTCAACGACGATCACGCTCGGCAGGGCGCGGCCGGTCTCGATGCGGCTGATCTTCGTCCGGCTCATGCTGCAGCGAATGGCCAGGTGCTACCACTCAGCCCGAGGCCAGGCGGAGACCCTTCAGGGCCCCGCCAAGTCCCTTCGTTCTCTTGTTTGATGCTCAGGTTCGATAGTCATTGAACGGAATGGAACCCTCTAGGGCTTGGTCGCGCCATGCGAGGTACTGGCTGAGGTCAGGGGAATGGATGAGCTCACGGTTGATCTGCGTCCCGTCCGGCCGGTAGTTCAGGTGCACCACGGTCGTTTCGTCGAACATCCAGAAGTCCTGGTTCGGCAGGTCGACGTCTCGTTCCGTAACGTCCACGATCCGGTAGTCCTCCCCAGCCTCGACATTGCCCGGGATGGCCCACCCGAACAGGTAGCGGCTGTAGTCCGTCAACGGCCTGCGGACGAGCTTGGCCCGGGTCATCGTGCGGCCCGACGACCTTTGGCCTCGGACCGTCTCGTGCCACGCTGCATTGAAGTCGTCCGGCTTGGGCTCATCGGCGAGGAAGCTACGGAGGGTCTCGGCCTCGGTCGGCATTGTGTACAGCTGGTGCACCTCCAGCCGGAACGCAGAGCGCTTGAAATTCCGGAAGTACGCCTTCCATTCCGGGCCGTCCAGCAGGGCGGGGGCGGATCCACTCACGGACACGGTCAGTCTCCTTCTCATCTAGCGGATGGGCATTGGAGATCGGGCGAGGCATGGTTGGGGGAGCACGTCACCAAGGCCAGTGACAGGAATACCGGCCGTTCGAGGTAGTAGCCGATGGATACGTCGCCGCCCCAGCCAAGTCGCTCAGCGGCGGAGTTGGTGAGCATGGTCATGCGCGTGCTGTCCCGGTCCGATTCGGAAACGAAGCGTGGTGCGAAGACGGTCAGTTGCTCACCGAGCCATTCCGCTGCCCTCTTCGGCTCCTCCCACGTCCCCAAGATCAATGCCTTGGGCTTCAGCAGCCAGTGGGCTGTCTCAAGGGGTGGCAGATCAGATTCGGGGAACTCGGCGACGACGTCCCGGTACCGCTGGATCAGCTCCTGCTTGATGTCGGCCGGGGGCGGTTCGGGGTGTGGGGGGCGACGCAGGCCTTCCTGGTCGAACCGCTGCTTCGGGCCGGTCCACAAATAGCCGTGATGGTGCAACTGGCGCCCTGTTCGGTCGGGTTGGAGGCCTCGGCCCCTGGGGGAAGGGGCCGAGGTCGACTGGGGAGGCTCTCTAGGCCGAAAGGCCGAACCGCTCCGGGGCGATCCCGGCAGCGTCCAGCTCGGCCGTCGTGAAGCGCAACGGCTCCATGCCCGGTTGCTTGCTGTCACCCAGCGCCCAGGCGTCCTCGCCGATGCGGGCGAGGGTCACGCAGGACTCGCCGTCGGGGTGGGTGTTCCCGCCGCACGCCTTGGCGAAGGCGGCGCGGTCGATGGGGAGTGCGTACAGCTCGGTTCCGTACTGCATGTGTGTGCCTTCCTGATCGTCGGGCGGCCACAGGGCGTGGCCGTCCCCCCGCCCGTGTCGGGCGGAAGCCATGGGGGTGTGAGGGTCCGCCTCAGGCGGAGTGGGGGAGCTTGGACACGACGGTGACGCCGGGGCCCTTGGCGATGACGTCGGCGTGGAGCAGCGCCTGCAAGGTCGTCGGCGCATCGCCGATGGCGTCGGTCAGCCGCTCGTTCAGCAAACCGGCCTCCGAGGGGAGCAGGACCATTTCTGTGTCCGCCGCATGCCGACCGTTCTTCGTCAGCCAGATGGGGATACGGACGTTCCCGTCTTCGTCCTTGTAGGCAGGGCGACTTGGGATGGGGTCCATTCGCCAGCCCTTGGCGACGGGCTGCTCACCTGGATTCTGCTGGTTGGTCGGCATGCATCCATGGTCCCGGCGCATCGGTGGCGTAACCAGACCAATTCCTGTTGCGGCATAAAAATCAGCCGCGGTGCAACTCGGCCCATTCGTAAAGCTGTTGGCGGGCAGCATCCTGGAAGAGGGCGTGCGCCTCGAACAGGCGAAAGACCTCCAGATGTTCCGCTATGTCACGGGAGTCCCGAAAGACCATGCGCCCCGTGAAGTTCTCCACCGTCGCCAGCCGGTCGTCATAGACCGTAAAGGTGTTCATCGGGCCATGGGGTATCAGGGCCCCGGGCGCGATCACGCCAATGCGGACATTGGGGAGGCGGGCCAGCGAGATCAACCGGTCGATCTGTACGGCCATGGCCGAAGGCGGCACGATCGCCCAGTTCACGGCTTGCTCGGTGAGCAGGAAGGTGAAGGACTTCGACGTGTCGTAGAGGACCGACTGTCGCTCCAGTTTGCGCGCCATCGTCTTCGAGATGTCGCCCGGGAAGCCGCTCAGGCTCGCCCGCACATACTCCGGAGTGGCCAACAGGCCGGTCACCATGGCGGGCAGAAAATACCGCAGGGTTGTCGCCTCGGCCTCCAGAGCGGCAAGTTCTGTCTGCCGCTTCTCCAGACCTCTGCGCCGCGAGGACCGCTTGTCCTGCCACTGGGTGTTGGCGATTCTGGCCAGAGCCGTCACTTCGCTGATCAGCTCCGGTTGAGCGCCAATTGCCCGAAGGATGCGCTCCACGTCAACGAGGCTCGGGGTCCTCTTCCCCGTTTCGAACTTGCTGATCTGCGACTGAGACATGTTGCATCGCTTGGCCAACCGGTCTCCTGTGAGACCGGCTGCCTTGCGTAGCTCTCTCAGTCTCTCGGCCAGGTCGGTCCTGGACTGACCCAGCTGCTCAGGTTCGAACGTCACCCGTGTTCTTTCACGTACTCCGCAAACGGTACGGACTCGGCAAGCGCGATGCGCCTCCACTCCCGGTACGGCTGTATGTCGCCTTCGAAGGTTTCGCGGTTGATCAGTGTTCCGTCCGGACGGAAGTTCAACTGGACGATGCGTGCATGGTCGAACATCCACCAGTCCGTGCCGCCGAGCGGGAGTCCGTAGTCCTCGCTGGTGACGTCGAGAACACGGATGTCTTCCCCGGCCTCGATGTTGCCCGGAATGCCCCACGCGAACTGGTAGCGCTGATAGTCGGTGAGAGGCCGGCGCACGATTCGTACGCGACGGATCCTCCGGCCCGACGTCACATATGCACGGACGCCCTCGTGCCAACGCGAATTGTGGTCACCCGGTTTGGCTTCCCCTCGCAGGAAGCGGGCAAGGCTCTTCGCTTCCTGCGGCATGGTGTACGTGGGCTGGGCCTCGAAGCGCCACGCGTCCTGCGTGAAGGAGTCGAAAGCTCTGTTCCACTCGTCACCATCCAAGTACATGGACAGCCTCCCTCAAGGTGTGCTCCGGGATCTCCACGAGCCCTTCCCCGTCCGGGACCGCAAAGCCGTCATAGAGATCACCTTGGACGACGATGGACCCTCGCTCGTCGTGCCTGTAGAGGTTGGGGCAGTCGTTGTCGTCGCAGTTCGGACCGTTTAAGTTGCCGGTGAGTCAGGTCAGTTGCTCGCGTGGCACGATGTCCCCCTTCGCTTCAGCCCTTATCAGGACTGCCTGAGATCGACGCTACGGAGCGCCTTTCCCCACGTCCATGCCGACTTGGGATTATTCCCGTTCCGGCATAGACGATCTCGTAGGCACCTCTGTCGCCACCTCGCGGCCGCGCAGGACCGCCGCGTCGACATCGCCGCGGGTCAGGCCTGCCGTGCGGTCGTCGATGCGGAGGAGTTCGAGGGAGTGTCCGGGTGTTCCTGCTCCCGGCGGCGCAGCAGGGGGGTGGTGTACGGGCCGAGGGCGGACCAGGCGTGGCCGGGCCGCAGGGGCCAGCGGCGCAGCCGGGCCGGGTCGAGGGCCTCGTCGAAGGCGGCGACCGCGGCTGCCGCCTTGTCGTGGAAGACGGTGCCCTCCGCGGTGAGGGCGAGATGATGGGTGGAGCGGTCCACGAGCCGGGTGCCGAGGTGTCTTTCCACTGCCGCGAGCGTGCGGGACACGGCCGGCTGGGTCAGATGCAGCCGGGCCGCCGCCCTGGTCACGCTGGACTTCTCGGCGATGGCGAGAAATCAGCGGAGACGGCGCAGCTCGATGATCATGCGCGGGGAGCATAACCGCAGCCCAGTAAGCATTTCACGTAGCGCGCGCCGACCCGTAGCTTGGAGAGGGTCAGATTCAGCCAGGGAGGTCCGGTGGACGAGCGTCCGACCACTGTCGTCGCGAACGAGCCCGAGGCCGCCGTCGCCCTGGAAGGCGCAACCCGCGCGCCGGGCTCCCGCCGCAGCCTCGGGCCCGTAGCGCTCGTCGTTGCCGGTGGGCTCTCCGTCCAGTTCGGTGCCGCCGTCGCCGTCCTGCTCATGCCGCGCGCCGGAGCCCTCGGTGTCGTCACGCTCCGGCTGGTCCTCGCCGCGGTCGTGCTGATGATCGTCTGCCGGCCGAGGCTCCGCGGGCACTCGCGTGCCGACTGGGGCACCGTCGTCGCCTTCGGCACCGCCATGGCCGCCATGAACGTCCTCTTCTACCAGGCCGTCGACCGCATCCCGCTCGGCGCGGCCGTCACCTTCGAGGTCCTCGGCCCGCTAGTGCTCTCGGTGATCGTGTCGCGGCGGCTGATCAACCTCGTCTGGGCGGGGCTCGCCCTCGGCGGTGTGGTCCTGCTCAGCGGCGGCGGCTTCGACCGGCTCGACCCCGTCGGCGCGCTCTTCGCGCTCTCCGCAGGGGCGATGTGGGCCGCGTACATCGTCTTCAGCGCCCGCACAGGACGGCGTTTCCCGCAGGCCGACGGGCTCGCGCTCGCCATGGCCGTCGGGGCCGTGCTCAGCCTGCCGCTGGGGATCGCGGATGCCGGGTCCAAGCTGCTCGTGCCCTCCACGCTCGGGCTCGGGCTCGCCGTCGCGCTGATGTCGTCCGTCCTTCCGTACACCCTTGAGCTGCTCGCGCTGCGCCGACTGCCCGCGCCGACCTTCGCGGTGCTGATGAGCCTGGAGCCGGCGATTGCGGCCACCGCCGGGTTCCTCGTACTGCATCAAGCCCTTTCCGTACTGGAGGCGTTGGCGATCGCGCTGGTCATCGCCGCGAGCATGGGCGCCGTACGGACTCAGGTGGCCCGAAAGGCACCGGAAGGCCACATCCAGTAAAGCAAGCATGCTTGCTTGTTTTCCCTCGCGCTGCCATGCTCCGGGCACACAACGTCGTGTCCCTAGGGAGCGCACCGTGTCCGACCCGGCTGTCGTGCTCGACGATCTGCGCAGCGAGAGTGATCAACTCGATCTGCTCGTCAGCGAGTTGACCGACGAGCAGTGGGCGGGGGCCACCCCCGCGCCCCGCTGGACCATCGCCCACCAGATCGCCCATCTCGCCTGGACGGACGTGGCAGCGCTGCTGGCCGTCACCGACCGTGAGGCATTCGGCGCCCAGGTCGAGAAGGCTCTCGCCGCGCCGGACGCCTTCGTCGACGAAGGCGCCGAAGAGGGCGCCGCGCTGCCGCCGCGCGAGCTGCTCGCCCGCTGGCGCGCCGGTCGCGAGGAACTGCAGCAGGCTCTGCGTGCGGCACCGGCCGGGGCGCGTTTTCCCTGGTACGGGCCGCCCATGAGCGTCGCGTCGATGGCGACAGGACGCCTGATGGAGACCTGGGCGCACGGCCAGGACATCGCCGATGCGCTCGGAGCCGTACGCGAACCCACCCCCCGACTGCGGCATGTCGCGTACATCGGGGTCAGGGCGCGCGACTACGCCTACGCGGTGCGCGGTCTCACCCCGCCCGCCGAACCGTTGCGGGTCGAGCTGACCGCGCCGGACGGAGAGCTGTGGGTGTACGGACCCGAGGACGCCGCGCAGCGCGTCACCGGGCCCGCGCTCGACTTGTGTCTCCTGGTGACCCAGCGCGCGCACCGCGCCGACCTCGCCGTGCGGGCCGAGGGCGCCGACGCCGGCAAGTGGCTGGACATCGCCCAGGCCTTCGCAGGGCCGGCGGGGCCCGGCCGCGAGCGGAAGGAGGCCTGATGACCCTCCGTATCGCAAACGCCTCCGGGTTCTACGGCGACCGCTTCGACGCCGTACGCGACATGCTCACCGGCGGGCCCCTCGACGTCCTGAGCGGCGACTATCTCGCCGAGCTCACCATGCTCATCCTCGGCCGCGACCGGCTCAAGGACCCCCGCCTCGGCTACGCCAAGACCTTTCTGCGACAGCTGGAGGAGGGTCTCGGCCTCGCCCACGACCGCGGAGTGAAGATCGTCGCCAACGCGGGAGGGCTCAACCCGGCCGGACTCGCCGACGCCGTACGCGAGCTGGCCGACCGCGTCGGCGTCCCCGTCAAGGTCGCGCACGTCGAGGGCGACGACCTCGCCGCCCGCTTCCCCGGCGCCCTCAGCGCCAACGCCTACCTCGGCGGCGCGGGTATCGCCGAATGCCTGCGCGCCGGGGCCGATGTCGTCGTCACCGGCCGGGTCACCGACGCCGCGCTTGTCACCGGGCCCGCGGCCGCGCACTTCGGCTGGGGGCCCGAGGACTACGACGCGCTCGCGGGCGCGGTCGTCGCCGGGCACGTACTCGAATGCGGGACCCAGGCGACCGGCGGAAACTACGCCTTCTTCAGCGGCCACGACGTACGCCGCCCCGGCTTCCCCCTGGCCGAGATCCACGCCGACGGCAGCTCGGTCATCACCAAGCACGACGGTACCGGCGGACTCGTCGACGTCGGCACGGTCACCGCGCAGCTGCTGTACGAGACCGGGGGCGCCCGCTACGCCGGACCCGACGTGACCGCGCGCCTGGACACGGTACGGCTGGAGCAGGACGGCGAGGACCGGGTGCGGATCTCCGGCGTACGCGGCGAGGCCCCGCCGCCCAGCCTCAAGGTCGGCCTCAACCGCATCGGCGGCTGGCGCAACGAGGTCGTCTTCGTGCTCACCGGACTCGACATCGAGGCCAAGGCCCGCCTGGTGCGGGAGCAGCTCGACGACGCCTTCGGCAAGCACCGGCCGGCCGAGGTGCGATGGGAACTGGCCCGCACCGAGCGGTCCGACGGCGACACGGAGGAGCGGGCCAGCGCGTATCTGCGGCTCGTCGTACGCGACAGCGACCCCGAGAAGGTGGGCCGGGCGGTGAGCGGCGCGGCGATCGAGCTGGCGCTCGGCAGCTACCCGGGCTTCCATGTGACGGCCCCGCCGGGCAAGGGCGCGCCGTACGGGGTCTTCGAGGCCGAGTACATCGACGCGGCCGAGGTGACGCACACGGCCGTACTGCCCGACGGGCGCCGGGCCCCGGTGCCGACTCCCGTACGTACCAAGGAAGTTGAGCCTGTCATCGACAGTGCCCGGCTTCCGGAGGCGCTGCCCGACGGGCCGCGCAGGGCTGCCCCCCTCGGCCTGGTTGCCGGCGCCCGCAGCGGCGACAAGGGCGGCGACGCCAACGTCGGCGTCTGGGCCCGATCCGACGACGCCTGGCGCTGGCTCGCCCATGAGCTGACGGTGGACCGCTTCCGCGCGCTGCTCCCGGAGACCGCCCAACTGACCGTCGTACGCCATGTGCTGCCGAATCTGCGCGCCCTGAACTTCACCGTCGAGGGGATCCTCGGCGAAGGCGTCGCCGCGCAGGCCCGCTTCGATCCGCAGGCCAAGGCGCTGGGCGAGTGGCTGCGCTCCCGCTACGTCGACATCCCGGAGGTATTGCTGTGATTCCGGAGGTACTGCTGTGACCGTGCTCGCCTCGGCCGTCGACCCCACGGGTCCCGAGTACGCAGCCCGCCGCGAGACCATGCTCGGCCGGCTCACCGAGCTGGAGGCCGAGCACGCCAAGGCGCTCGCGGGCGGCGGCGAGAAGTACGTCGCCCGGCACCGCAAGCGCGGAAAGCTGCTGGCCCGCGAGCGCATCGAGCTGCTCCTCGACCCGGACACGCCCTTCCTGGAGCTGTCCCCGCTTGCCGCGTGGGGCAGCGACTATCCGGTCGGTGCGTCGATGGTCACCGGCATCGGCGTCGTCGAGGGCGTCGAGTGCCTGATCACGGCCAACGACCCGACCGTGCGCGGCGGGGCGTCCAACCCCTGGACGCTGAAGAAGGCCCTGCGCGCCAATGAGATCGCGTACGCCAACCGGCTGCCCTGTATCTCGCTGGTCGAGTCCGGCGGGGCGGATCTGCCGTCCCAGAAGGAGATCTTCATCCCCGGCGGTGCGCTGTTCCGGGATCTCACCCGGCTGTCGGCGGCCGGGATTCCGACGATCGCCGTCGTCTTCGGCAACTCGACCGCCGGAGGCGCGTACGTCCCCGGCATGTCCGACCACACCATCATGATCAAGGAGCGGTCGAAGGTCTTTCTGGGCGGACCGCCGCTGGTGAAGATGGCGACGGGGGAGGAGAGCGACGACGAGTCGCTCGGCGGCGCGGAGATGCACGCCCGTACGTCCGGACTCGCGGACTACTTCGCGGTGGACGAGCCGGACGCGCTGCGGCAGGCACGTCGGGTGGTCGCCCGCCTCAACTGGCGCAAGGCACACGCCGATCCGGGGCTCGCCGAGTCGCCCAAGTACGCGGACGAGGAGCTTCTCGGGATCGTGCCCGAGGATCTGAAGACGCCCTTCGACCCGCGCGAGGTGGTCGCCCGGATCGTCGACGGTTCGGACTTCGACGAGTTCAAGCCGCTGTACGGGCCGAGCCTGGTGACCGGGTGGGCGCGGCTGCACGGATACCCGGTGGGCGTGCTGGCCAATGCGCAGGGCGTGCTCTTCTCCGCCGAGTCCCAGAAGGCTGCGCAGTTCATCCAGTTGGCGAATCAGCGCGATGTGCCGCTGGTCTTCCTGCACAACACCACCGGCTACATGGTCGGCAAGGAGTACGAGCAGGGCGGCATCATCAAGCACGGCGCGATGATGATCAACGCGGTGTCGAACTCGAAGGTCCCGCATCTGTCCGTGCTCATGGGCGCGTCGTACGGGGCCGGGCACTACGGCATGTGCGGCCGGGCGTACGACCCGCGCTTCCTCTTCGCTTGGCCGAGCGCCAAGTCCGCGGTGATGGGGCCGCAGCAGCTCGCGGGTGTCCTGTCGATCGTCGCCCGCGCCTCTGCCGCCGCGAAGGGGCAGCCGTACGACGAGGAGGCGGACGCCGGGCTGCGCGCGATGGTCGAGCAGCAGATCGAGGCGGAGTCGCTTCCGATGTTCCTGTCGGGACGGCTGTACGACGACGGCGTGATCGACCCCCGCGACACCCGTACGGTCCTCGGACTGTGCCTGTCCGCGATCCACACGGCACCGGTCGAGGGCGCGCGCGGCGGCTTCGGCGTCTTCCGGATGTGAGGCACTGATGATCTCCACTCTGCTGGTCGCGAACCGGGGCGAGATCGCCTGCCGGGTCTTCCGCACGTGCCGCGAGCTGGGCATCGCGACGGTCGCGGTGTACTCGGACGCGGACGCGTCTGCGCTGCACGTCCGGGAGGCGGACGCGGCGGTACGGCTGCCGGGGGCGGCGCCCGCGGACACGTATCTGCGCGGCGACCTGATCGTGAAGGCGGCACTGGCGGCGGGCGCGGACGCGGTGCATCCGGGGTACGGATTCCTGTCCGAGAACGCGGAGTTCGCGCGGGCCGTGACGGACGCGGGCCTGCTGTGGATCGGCCCGCCGCCCTCGGCCATCGAGGCGATGGCGTCCAAGACGCGGGCGAAGGAACTGATGGGCGGAGCGCCCCTGGACCCGGCGACGGTCACGGATGCGGACCTGCCGCTGCTGGTGAAGGCGGCGGCGGGGGGCGGCGGGCGCGGCATGCGTATCGTCCGCTCGCTCGACTCCCTCGCCGGTGAGCTGGAGGCGGCCCGGTCCGAAGCGGCATCAGCCTTCGGCGACGGCGAGGTGTTTCTGGAGCCGTACATCGAAGGCGGCCGCCATGTGGAAGTGCAGGTGCTTGCGGACGAGCACGGCACGGTGTGGGCGCTGGGCACGCGCGACTGCTCGCTCCAGCGCCGCCACCAGAAGGTCGTCGAGGAGTCCCCGGCGCCGGGTCTGTCCGCCGAGCTGGTGTCCTCCCTCCACGAGTCGGCGGCGGGGGCGGCGCGGGCGGTGCGCTACCGGGGGGCGGGAACGGTGGAGTTCCTGATCTCCCCGGAGGGCCGCGCCCACTTCCTGGAGATGAACACCCGCCTCCAGGTCGAACATCCGGTGACGGAAGCGGTGTTCGGGATCGACCTGGTGGCGCTCCAGCTGAGCGTGGCGCAGGGCGAGGCGCTTCCGGCAGACCCGCCCGAGGCGCGGGGCCACGCGGTGGAGGCGCGGCTGTACGCGGAGGACCCGGCGACGGGTTGGACGCCGCAGACGGGGGTGCTGCGGGCTTTGGACGTACCGGGGGACGCCACCGGACTGCGCGTCGATGCCGGGTATGCCGCCGGGGACTCGATCGGTGTGCACTACGACCCCATGATCGCCAAGGTCATCGCCTGGGCCCCCACCCGCGACGCCGCCGTGCGGCGGCTCGCGCATGCCCTGCGGCGGGCGCGGGTGCACGGGCCCGTCACCAACAGGGCGCTGCTCGTACGGTCCTTGGAGCACCCGGACTTCACCGGCGCCCGGCTCGACACCGGCTTCTACGAGCGGCACATCGACGCCCTCGCCGCGCCCGGCGACGGCGAGCGGCATGCCGCGATCGCGGCCGCGCTCGCCGAGGCCGTCGGGCGGGCCGGGGCGGGGCTCGCCTCCCGGATCGGAGGGTGGCGGAACCTTGGGTCGCAGCCGCAGGTCAAGGCGTACGGCGAGCACGAGGTCCGGTACCGCCCCACCCGGGGCGGCGGTTTCGAGCTGGTCGACGATCCCGGGGTACGGGTCGTCGACGCCGGACCGCACCGCGTACGCCTCGAGATCGACGGAGTCGTACGGCCCTTCGACGTCACCGATCACGGCGACGGGCACGTCCACATCGACAGCCCCACCGGCGCGCACGCGCTCGCCGTGCGGCCACGGTTCACCGATCCGCAGGACCGGGCCGAGCCCGGGTCGCTGCTCGCCCCCATGCCCGGGACCGTCGTCCGCATCGGGGACGGGCTCGTCGAAGGGGCCAAGGTCACTCAGGGGCAGCCCCTTGTATGGCTGGAGGCCATGAAGATGGAGCACCGCATCCTCTCGCCCGCCTCCGGCACCCTCACCGCGCTCCACGCCGTACCCGGCCGTCAGGTCGAGGTCGGCGCCCTGCTCGCCGTCGTCACAGAAGCAATGGCGGAAGCCACACAGGAGGAGGACACCGCGTCATGACCATCGAGAGCCAGGAACACATCGCACTGCGTGCCGCCGTCGCCGCGCTCGGACAGCGCCACGGACGCGGATACGAACGCGAACAGCTGTGGGCCGAGGCCGCGAAGCTCGGCTATCTCGGCGTGAACCTCCCAGAGGAGCACGGCGGCGGCGGGGGCGGCATGGCCGAACTCTCCATCGTTCTCGAAGAGTTGGGCGCCGCGGGCTGTCCGCTCCTCATGATGGTCGTCTCACCCGCCATCTGCGGCACGGTCATCGCCCGGTTCGGGACGCAGCAGCAGAAGGAGAAGTGGCTGCCCGGGCTCGCCGACGGCACCCTCACCATGGCCTTCGGCATCACCGAGCCCGACGCCGGGTCCAATTCGCACCGGATCACGACCACAGCGCGCCGTGACGGCGACGGCTGGATACTCACCGGGCGCAAGGTCTTCATCTCCGGCGTCGACATCGCCGACGCCACCCTCGTCGTCGGCCGCACCGAAACTGCATCTTCTCCGGGGGCCGCACCGGCGCTCAAACCGTGCCTCTTCATCGTCCCCCGCGACGCCGAAGGCTTCCAGCGTTCGCAGATCGACATGGAACTGCAGGCCCAGGAGAAGCAGTTCGAGCTGGTCCTCGACGATGTACGGCTGCCCGCCGACGCGCTCGTCGGGGACGAGGACGCCGGTCTCCTCCAGCTCTTCGCCGGGCTCAACCCCGAGCGCATCATGACCGCCGCCTTCGCCATCGGAATGGGTAGGTACGCACTGACCCGGGCCATCGACTACGCGAAGACCCGGCAGGTCTGGAGAGAGCCCATCGGCGCGCACCAGGCCATCGCCCACCCTCTCGCCCAGGCCCATATCGAGCTCGAACTCGCCCGACTGATGATGCAGAAGGCCGCGGCGCTCTACGACGCAGGCGACGACATCGGCGCGGGCGAGGCCGCCAACATGGCCAAGTACGCCGCAGGTGAGGCCTGTGTGAAGGCCGTCGACCAGTCCGTCCACACCCTCGGCGGCAACGGCCTCACCCGGGAGTACGGCCTCGCGTCCCTGATCACCGCCGCCCGCGTCGCCCGGATCGCCCCGGTCAGCCGGGAGATGATCCTCAACTACGTATCCCACCAGTCCCTGGGTCTCCCCAAGTCGTACTGATAAAGGAGATTCTGGCCGTCCACACGGAGGACACAGCGAGGGGCCACGATGGTGTTTCGGAGTGAGTACGCAGATGTCCCGTCCGTCACCGAGGCGATCCACGACGCGGTGCTCGGCCGGGCGGCCGAGTACGGCGACGCGATCGCCCTGGTCGACGGGGTGAACGGCACCACCGTCACGTACGCACAGCTGGACCTGTTCCACCGGCGCATCGCCGCCGCCCTCGCCGACGCGGGCGTGCGCAAGGGCGATGTCCTCGCCCTGCACAGCCCCAACACCGTCGCCTACCCCACCGTCTTCTACGGGGCGACCCGCGCAGGCGCCTCCGTCACCACCGTCCATCCGCTCGCCACGGCGGAGGAGTTCGCCAAGCAGCTGCGTGACTCCTCCGCCCGCTGGATCGTCACCGTCTCACCGCTGCTCGAAGTCGCCCGCAGGGCCGCCGAACTGGCCGCGGGCATCGAGGAGATCTTCGTCTGCGACCGCGCCGACGGGCATGTGAGCATCCTCGACATGCTCGGCTCGACCGCACCCGAGCCGGATGTCGTCATCGACCCGGCCGAGGACCTCGCGGCCCTGCCGTACTCCTCGGGCACCACCGGCATCCCCAAGGGCGTGATGCTCACCCACCGCTCGATCGCCACCAACCTCGCCCAGCTCAAGCCGCTGATGCCGATGGGTCCCGGCGACCGCATCCTCGCCGTGCTGCCGTTCTTCCACATCTACGGCCTCACCGCCCTGATGAACGCGCCGCTGCGGCAGGGCGCCACCGTCGTCGTCCTGCCCCGCTTCGAGCTGGAGAGCTTCCTCGGGGCGATCGAGAAGCACCGCATCAACGCCATCTACGTCGCCCCGCCGATCGTCCTGGCCCTCGCCAAGCACCCCGCGGTCGCGAAGTTCGACCTGTCGTCGCTGGAATACATCATCTGCTCGGCCGCACCCCTGGACGCCGGCCTGGCCGCGGCCTGCTCGAAGCGGCTCGGACTGCCGTCCATCGGCCAGGCGTACGGCATGACAGAACTCTCTCCCGGCACCCACCTGGTCCCCCTCGGCGCCGAGAACCCGCCTCCCGGCACCGTGGGCAAGCTCATCGCGTCGACCGAGATGCGGATCGTGTCCCTCGACGACCCGGCCAAGGACGCCGGCCCCGGCGAGGAGGGCGAGATCGCGATCCGCGGCCCGCAGGTGATGAAGGGCTATCTCGGCAGGCCCGAGGCAACTGCCCAGATGATCGACTCCGACGGCTGGCTGCACACCGGCGACATAGGCCGCGTCGACGACGGCTGGCTCTTCGTCGTCGACCGGGTCAAGGAACTCATCAAGTACAAGGGCTTCCAGGTCCCGCCCGCCGAGCTGGAAGCGCTCCTGCTCACCCACGAGGGCATCGCGGACGCCGCGGTGATCGGCGTGTACGACCAGAACGGGAACGAGATCCCGAAGGCGTACGTCGTACGGCAGCCGGCCGCCGCAGACCTCACCGAGGACGACATCATCGCCTTCGTCGCCGAGCACGTCGCGCCGTACAAGAAGATCCGCCGCGTCGAATTCATCGGAGTGGTTCCACGCGCCGCGTCGGGAAAGATCCTCAGGCGTGAACTGAGAGACCGGGAGAGGGAGAACACGTGACCCAACGCCTGCCGCTGGTCGCCACGGCACACGAGCGCGGCATCGCCACCCTGACGCTGGACTCGCCGGACAACCGCAACGCCCTGTCGGCGCGGCTGGTCGGCGAGCTGGCGCAGGCGCTGGCGGACTGCGCCAAAGACGAGTCCGTACGGGCCGTGGTGCTCACCCACACCGGGTCCACGTTCAGCGCGGGCGCCGATCTCAAGGCCCCGCCCAACCCGTACACGTTCGTCGGGCTGCTGCGGCAGATCGTCACCCTGCCCAAACCGGTGGTCGCCCGCGTCACCGGGCATGTGCGCGCGGGTGGCCTCGGCCTGCTCGGCGCCTGTGACATCGCGGCCGCGGCGAGCGTCGCCGACTTCGCGTTCACGGAAGTACGGATCGGGGTCGCGCCCGCCGTCATCTCGCTGCCCCTGCTGCCCCGCATGGACCCGCGCGCGGCCGAGCGCTACTACCTCACCGGCGAGCGCTTCGACGCGACGGAGGCGGCCCGCACCGGACTGCTCACCCTCGCCGCCGACGATGTGGACGCGGCGCTCGCCCCGGTGCTCGACGGGCTGCGCAAGGCGTCGCCGCAGGGTCTAGCCGCGTCGAAGGAACTCCTCGCGGCCAGGGTCCTGGAGGCCTTCGACCGGGACGCCGAGGACCTGGTGCAGCGCTCGGCCTCCCTCTTCGCCTCCGCCGAGGCGCGCGAGGGGATGACGGCATTCCTCGAACGACGGGACCCCGCATGGGTGTTGTGACCCCTCCCAAGCAGGACCGCAGCAGGGCCACCAGACAGCGTCTCCTGGAGGCCGCGGTGTCCTGCCTCGCCGAACACGGCTGGGCAGGCTCGACGGTTTCGGTGGTCGCCGAGCGGGCGGGAGTCTCTCGGGGTGCGGCGCAGCACCACTTCCCGACCAGGGAGGACCTGTTCACGGCGGCCGTCGAGTACGTCGCGGAAGAGCGCTCGCAGGCGCTGCGCGCGCTGCCGACCCAGGACCGCACGGCGGTCGTGGCGGCACTCGTCGACCTCTATACGGGTCCGCTGTTCCGGGCCGCCCTGCATCTGTGGGTCGCCGCCTCCAACGAGGAGCAACTGCGCCCCCGGGTCACCGAGCTGGAGGCCCGGGTCGGCCGCGAGACCCACCGGATCGCGGTCCAGCTCCTTGAGGTCGACGAGTCCGTGCCCGGGGTGCGGGAGACGGTCCAGGGGCTGCTCGACATGGCCCGCGGACTTGGCCTCGCCAATCTCCTCACGGACGACGCGGCCCGGCGGAAGCGGGTGGTGGCCCAGTGGGCGGCACTGCTGGAGGAGGCACTGGGCTGACGGCCGGGCCGCCGCCGGTGTGACCCGCGCCATGCGCCTTTCGGGGCCCGGGCAGTACCCTGGGCGAATGCTTCTGCTCGTACGACGCCGCCACGTGGACTACGTCCGCGTCACGAGCATGGGCTGTCCGCGCTCCGTCTGACCCAGCGCACAGCCCCCTCTCCACCCGGCACCCGTGGCCCCGCCCCACCCCCGGCGGCCCCATGGGACCCCGTACACCCCGCGGATGCATCCATGTCGTACCTTCAGCTTCCCGTCATCGACCTCTCCGCCGCCGACCGCGGCCCCCAGGCGCGGGCCCTGCTGCACGCCCAGCTGCACAGCGCCGCCCATGACGTCGGGTTCTTCCAGCTCACCGGGCACGGCGTCACCGGCGCCGAGACCACCGCCCTCACCAGCGCCATGCGCGCCTTCTTCGCACTTCCCGAGGCCGACCGGCTCGCCATCGACAACGTCAACTCGCCGCACTTCCGCGGCTATACGCGCATCGGCGACGAACGCACCGGCGGCACCCAGGACTGGCGCGACCAGCTCGACATCGGCGCCGAACGTCCCGCCCATGTGCCCGGCCCCGGCGAGCCCGGCTACTGGTGGCTGGAGGGCCCCAACCAGTGGCCCGCGGCCGTGCCCGAGCTGCGCACCGCCGCGCTCGCCTGGATCGACCGGCTCAGCGCCGTCGCCGACAAGCTGCTGCACGAACTGCTCGCCGCCATCGGCGCGCCCCCGGACTTCTACGACGCCGTCTTCGGCGACCGCGCGCACCTGCACCTCAAGCTGGTGCGCTACCCCGGCAGCGCATCCGACGGCGGCCAGGGCGTCGGCGCCCACAAGGACTACGGCTTCCTGACCCTGCTCCACCAGGACGAGATAGGCGGCCTCCAGGTCGAGCGCGGCGACGGGCTCTTCCACGAGGTGCCGCCGCTGCCCGGCGCGTTCGTCGTCAACCTCGGCGAACTCCTCGAGGTCGCCACCAACGGCTATCTCAAAGCCACCAACCACCGCGTGGTCAGCCCGCCCGGAGCCGTCGAGCGCTACTCCGTGCCGTTCTTCTACAACCCACGCCTGGACGCCCGTATCGAGCCGCTGCCGTTCCCGTACGCGGCGAACGCGCCGGGCGTGACCGTAGACCCCGCGAATCCGCTGTTCGCGGAGTACGGCCGCAACGAGCTCAAGGGCAAGCTGCGGGCCCACCCACTGGTCGCCGCCCGCCACCACGCGGACCTGCCGGCCGAGGAGCGTCAGCCGGCGATGTCCTCGTAACCGACGATCTCGCGCGGATTGCGCGCCGCGGGACCGACATAGCGCGCGGACGGCCGCACCAGACGGCCCGTCCGCTTCTGCTCCAGGATGTGCGCCGACCAGCCCGCCGTACGGGCACAGGTGAACATCGACGTGAACATGTGCGCCGGGACCTCGGCGAAGTCCAGCATGATCGCCGCCCAGAACTCCACGTTCGTCGCCAGGACCCGGTCCGGGCGGCGGTTGTGCAGCTCCTCGAGCGCGGCCTTCTCCAGCGCCTCGGCGACCTCGAACCGGGGCGCGTCCAGCTCCTTCGCCGTACGGCGCAGTACGCGCGCCCGCGGGTCCTCGGCCCGGTAGACCCGGTGCCCGAAGCCCATCAGCCGCTCGCCCTTGTCCAGGGCCCGCTTCACATACGCCGTCGCGTCACCCGTGCGCTCGATCTCCTCGATCATCCCGAGCACACGGGAGGGAGCACCACCGTGCAGCGGCCCCGACATCGCGCCGACCGCGCCCGAGAGCGCCGCCGCGACATCCGCACCCGTGGAAGCGATCACGCGTGCTGTGAACGTCGACGCATTCATGCCGTGCTCGGCGGCCGAGGTCCAGTACGCGTCCACGGCCTTCACATGGCGCGGGTCCGGCTCACCGCGCCAGCGGATCATGAACCGTTCGACGACGGACTGCGCCTTGTCGATCTCGCTCTGCGGGACCATCGGCAGCCCCTGTCCGCGCGCCGACTGCGCGACGTACGACAGCGCCATCACCGCGGCACGCGCCAGATCCTCGCGGGCCTGCGCCTCGTCGATGTCCAGCAGCGGTTTCAGACCCCACACCGGGGCGAGCATCGCCAGCGCCGACTGCACGTCGACGCGGATGTCACCGGAGTGCACCGGAATCGGGAAGGGCTCGGCGGGCGGCAGCCCCGGATTGAACGCGCCGTCGACCAGCAGACCCCACACATTCCCGAACGAGACATGGCCGACCAGATCCTCGATGTCCACACCGCGATAGCGAAGCGAGCCGCCCTCCTTGTCGGGTTCGGCGATCTCCGTCTCGAACGCGACGACTCCTTCGAGTCCAGGTACGAAGTCGGACATCAGGCGGCTCCTCAAGATGTGTGCGACAGGCAAGGGTCGGCGTGGATCCGTCACCCCGGTGATGCCCCGTGCGGCTGGTGGTCACCCAACCGCCGGAGAGGCAGGCACGATATCCCCTGCTGTATGGAGGCCACAGTGGCCCGACCCAAGATTTTGGCCGGTCCGGCTGATGCGGGGAAGCGTGACGTCCGGCACACTGCCCCATTTCGGATGGGGAGGGTTAGCGGCACTCCGCGCCGGGCAAACTCGGCCCCTGCGGCAGGATGGCCCCGTGACCGACCACGCCGCCGCCGCGAACGCGGATCTCCCCGTCCCGACCCCGGACCCCGCCGCCATGCGGAAGCAGTACCGCTCCACCGTGCTCACGGAGACGGAGCTGACTCCCGCGCCCATGGACCAGTTCGCACGCTGGTTCCTGGAAGCCGCGTCCAGCGGTCTGCACGAACCGAACGCCATGATCGTCTCCACGGCCACACGGGACGGCCGCCCCTCCTCCCGCACCGTGCTGCTGAAGCAGTACGACGCGCGCGGCTTCGTCTTCTACACCAACTACGGATCGCGCAAAGGCCAAGAGCTGGCCGCCAATCCGCACGTCGCCGTGCTCTTCCCCTGGCACGCGCTGGCCCGCCAGGTCATCGTCACGGGCACGGCGGCCCGCATCGGCCGCGACGAGACCGTCACGTACTTCCGCAGCCGCCCGCACGGCTCCCAGCTCGGCGCCTGGGCGAGCGAGCAGTCCTCGGTGATCGGCTCGCGCGACGAGCTGGTGCGCAGATACGAGGAGCTGGCGACCCGCTACCCGGAGGGCGAACAGGTCCCGGCACCGCCGGAGTGGGGCGGCTACCGGATCGAGCCGGAGACGGTGGAGTTCTGGCAGGGCCACGAGAACCGGCTGCACGACCGGCTGCGGTATGTCCGTACGGGGGCGGAGGGCGCGGAGAAGGCGTCCTCCTGGCGGGTGGAGCGGCTGTCGCCGTGAGGTTCGCCTGCCGGTGAACGCAGAAACCCGCGGGCTCTGGTTCCTCCGAGGAGGAGCCGGCCGGACTTACCGGCGAGCCCGCGGGTCGGTGACTGCTTGGAATTTCGGCCGACGGTCAGTCGGCTGCACACAGAGTGCGACGACGGGCTGTCAGCCCGCAGCCACCTCACGAGTCCGAGAAGAAATCACTTCCGGAACACCTCCTTTCGCGTGTGCCCCACACCTTAGGAAGCGGTCCGCGACCTCACAACCGAATTTCCAGAAGGCAACGATTTCCGGGAACAGGGTGTGTCCTGCATCACGTTCCAGTTGAATGATCTGACGTGCACAATTCGCGCGGACGCGTCCTGCCAGGGGGTTCAGGATGAGTGCTTCCAGGAGTGAGACAACCAATGCGCTGGGGCCCGACGAGCCGGACCGGGAGGGCGCGGGGTTGGAGGATTCGGCGCCGGTGCCCGGGTCGGAACTGCTCGCGGCGCTGCTCGACGGGATGGATGCCGCGCTCTGTGCGTTCGACGCCGGCGGCACGATCACGCACTGGAACCGCGAGGCCGAGCGGATTCTCGGCTGGTCCGCCGAGGAGGCCGTCGGGCGGCGCGGGTTCGCCGGGTGGGCGGTGCGGACCGCCGATGCCGGGGAGGTGCAGGGGCGGCTGATGGCCGCGATGGACGCGCCCGGGCGGCAGGTCCATGAGTTCGCGCTGCTGCGCAAGGACGGCGGGCGGGTTCTCGTACGGACCCAGTCGGCGCGGGTGCTGGGCGCCGACGGGAAGCCCGCGGGGGTGTACTGCGCGTTCAGCGAGGTGCATGCGCAGATCGACCTGGAGCGGTCGATCGCGCTGAGCGAGGCGCTGTTCGAGGACGCGTCCTGGGGAGTCGTCCTGGTCGATGTGGATCTGCGGCCGACCGTCGTCAACGGCTACGCGGCCCGGGCGCTGGGCGCGGGGCGTACGTCTCCGCTCGGGCGTCCGCTGGGTGAGCTGGTCGTCCAGGGCGTGGAGGAGCTGGAGGGCGCGCTCCACCATGTGCTGGCGGAAGGGGCGCCGCGTGGGCTCATGGAACTGTGGGTCACGCTGAGCACCTCGCAGGGCGAGCAGCGGCGGTGCTGGCGCAGCGGTTTTCTGCGGCTGGCCTCGCCGCTCGCGGAGGAGCCCGTGCCGCTCGGGGTCGGGTGGCTGTTCCACGATGTGACCGAGTCCAAGCTGGCCGAGCAGGAGGCGGACCGGCTGCGCTTCCGGTCGAGCCAGCTCCACCGGGCTGGGCGGGCCGCCGCGGAGTGCGAGGACCCGATGGAGGCGGCGACGGCGTATCTGGACTTCGCACTGGCGGGCTTCGCGGACCATGCGCTGATCGATCTGGTCGAGCCGGACGGCGAACGTCTGATCCGCGCGGCGGCCACGCCGTCGGGTGCGCCGGGGCCGTGCGTCCCGGTGGCGGGTGGCGGCATCCCGGTCCGCTACCCGCAGGGCCACCCGGCGCTCCAGGCGGCCGACCGCAACGGCTCGGTCCGCGCGAGCGCGCCCGCGTCGGGGGCCGCGTCGGCGACGGGCGACTGGGCTGCGGACCGCCAGTGGCCGCGGGACGCGGTGCACGCGCTGTGCACGGTGCTGCGGAGCCGGGGGCGGACGCTGGGTGTGGTGACGTTCTTGAGGGGCACGAGCCGCCCGGGCTTCGAGCGGGCGGACGCGGTGTATGCGGAGAGCATGGCGGTGCTGGTGGCGGCGTCGCTGGATCTGGCGCGGTTGACGGAGGAGTGACGGGTCGGCGCCCTGCCGGATCGCCGCCCCGGACCCCGCGCCTCAAGCGCCGGCGGGGCTGAATCGGCTCGGGCCGAGCCTGAAGCCCCGCTCTCCCTCTAGTGCCGGAAGAAGATCCTGTCGCCGTACTCCGTCATCACGCGCCCGTTCCACTCGTGCCCGCCGTCCACGTTCCCCGAGCGCAGCAGCGGCGGCTCGATCCCCCGCGCCACGAGCTGCTCGGCCGCCGCCGCCATCGTCGCCTGCATCAGCGCGCTGGTGACCACGGTGGACGCGGGCGCGAACGGCGCCTCGATGCCCTCATGCGTGAGTTCCGCGTCGCCGACCGCGATCTTCGAGTCGAGCACGATGTCGCAGTGGTCCTTGAGGAAGGTGCCGGAGACATGCCGCGACTTGGTCCCCTCCGCGTACGCCACCGATGTCACGCCGATGACCTTGAGCCCGAGCGCCCGCGCGTTCATGGCCATCTCCACGGGCAGGGCGTTGCGCCCGGACAGGGAGATGATCACGAGTACGTCGCCCGGCTTGGCCGGGCTGGAGTCGAGGACCGCGCCCGCGAGCCCCTCCACGCGCTCCAGTGCCGAGCCGAGCGTCGCGGGCATCACGTCGACACCCACCACACCGGGGACGGCGAGCAGATTCATCAGGGCGAACCCGCCGGCCCGGTAGACGACGTCCTGCGCGGCGAGCGAGGAGTGCCCGGCGCCGAAGGCGAAGAGGCGGCCGCCCGCGGCGACGGTGTCGGCGATCGCGGCCCCGGCGTCGGCGATGTTCGCCGACTCCTCGTCCCGTACGTGCTGCAGCAGACCGATCGCGGCGTCGAAGAACTGACCGGCCAGCTTGCTCTCGCTCATCGCCGAGCCCTTTCCGGGGGGTGGGGAACGCAGATGGGTACGTAAGGAGTACGCAGACGGACCGCTGGGGGAATACCAGTGCCGCGGATCACGTTGCGGTCTGGACCATTCCCCTGTCAATACGGTCTCACCGACCGGCTTCCCCCGGCATGGCCCGGTTGTCAGCGGGATGCGTCAGAATTGAGTCGGGGCCAGCGCACGACTGTTTTTCAAGTCACAGCATCGAGGGGCACGTATGTCCGGACTGATCGACACGACGGAGATGTATCTCCGCACCATCCTCGAACTGGAAGAGGAAGGTGTGGTGCCCATGCGCGCCCGAATCGCGGAGCGGCTCGACCAGAGCGGTCCGACGGTGAGCCAGACCGTGGCGCGTATGGAAAGGGACGGCTTGGTGCAGGTCGCGGGCGACCGCCACCTGGAGCTGACCGAAGAGGGCAGGCGGCTGGCGACGCGTGTGATGCGCAAGCACCGGCTCGCCGAGTGTCTGCTCGTCGACGTGATCGGCCTGGAGTGGGAGCAGGTCCACGCGGAGGCGTGCCGATGGGAGCATGTGATGAGCGAGGCGGTGGAGCGGCGCGTGCTCGAGCTGCTGCGCCACCCGACGGAGTCGCCGTACGGGAACCCGATCCCGGGCCTCGAGGAGCTGGGCGAGAAGGCGGAGGCCGACCCGTTCCTGGACGACGGCATGGTCTCACTGGCGGACCTGGACCCGGGCGCGGACGGCAAGACCGTGGTCGTACGACGCATCGGCGAGCCGATCCAGACGGACGCGCAGTTGATGTACACACTGCGGCGGGCGGGCGTCCAGCCCGGCTCGGTGGTCAGCGTGACCGAGTCCGCGGGCGGAGTGCTGGTGGGCAGCAGTGGTGAGGCGGCGGAGCTGGAGGCGGATGTGGCCTCGCATGTGTTCGTGGCCAAGCAGTAGGCCCCTCGCCGACACCGGCCGGTAGCCGTTCTTCACCCGCCAGTAACCGTTTTCCGTCCGGAATGGCAGCGCCCGGGCGAATCGCGTGCCACGCTGGGGCTGAGGCTATGACCCATGGCCGGGGGTGGGGGTCCCCGGCGAGGCCAGGGGGAGGATCAGGGTATGCGCCCGTCGTACGCCCCGCGCGCACCGCAACGCGCTCAGCTCGTCCCGTGCATCCCGCAGAGCCGGTGCGGCGTGCCCATCACGCGCATCGCGCACGTCCCGCAAGCCATGCGCCGCCCGCCGGCGAGGCGCATTCCGCACGAGGGCCCGCACCTCGTCCCCTCTCCACAGGAGGGCCCCGGCGCCTATGGGCGCCGGGGCCTGTCCTCCCCTGTTCCGACCCGGAGCCCCGAGCTCCCAGGGTCAGTCCCCTCGGACCGTTTTCCCCGAGCGGCCCGCCTCCCGCAGAAGATCTCCCCTCGGCCACGCGAGTCAATCCTTGAGGGCGGTCACTCGAACGAGCGGTGTTGCGCGCCAGACCCCAGTTTTCGAATAGAGGTTCGATAGTCTGGCAGGACGAGACGGAGCTCGACCACCGGGGGAGAGAAGGGGGTGCCAGGCCAGATGGTGCGGCGCATCGACGTGACCGGAGCCGACGGCGTACGCCTTGCGGCCTGGGAGTTCGCGGATCCGCCCAAGGGGCGCGGCGAGAGTGAGCATGCCCCTGGGGTCTTACTGCTTCACGGCCTGATGGGCCGTGCCTCGCACTGGGCCTCCACGGCCCGCTGGCTGGCCGAGCGCCACCGGGCGGTCGCGCTCGACCAGCGAGGACACGGCCGCAGCGACAAGCCGGCGGAGGGCCCCTTCACCCGCGAGGCGTACGTTGCCGACGCGGAGGCGGCAATCGAACAGCTGAGCCTGGCCCCGGTGACCCTGATCGGTCACTCGATGGGGGCACTCACCGCCTGGCAGCTCGCGGCCAAGCGCCCGGATCTGGTCCAGGCCCTGATCATCTGCGACATGCGCGCCTCGGCGCTGGGCGCGGCCTCGCAGCGCGAATGGGACGACTGGTTCCGCTCCTGGCCGGTCCCCTTCGCGACGCTGGCGGACGTACGGAAGTGGTTCGGCGAGGATGACCCGTGGGTGGAGCGCCACAATCCGGCCCGCGGTGAGTTCTTCGCGGAGGTCATGGCGGAGCGGGCGGACGGCTGGCGCCCGGTCTTCTCCCGCCGGCAGATGCTCAAGTCCCGCGAGACGTGGGTCCACGACGCCCACTGGGAAGAGCTGGCCCAGGTCCAGTGCCCGACGCTGGTGGTCCGTGGCCTGGACGGGGAGTTGGGCCGCGCTGAGGCCCAGGAGATGGTGCGGGTCCTGCCGCGCGGTGAATACGGCGAGGTGGCGGACGCGGGCCACTTGGTGCACTACGACCAGCCGGACGGCTGGCGGACGGCGATCGAGCCGTTCCTGGACGGCGTACTGACGCCATGAGCGGGCGCCCGCGCCGGGTGGCGAACTCCTGGGCGGGACAGCGGAGTTACGGGAGAGCCGGTGTGCCCGGTGCGGGGGGAGGGATCGCCTGCAGCCGCGGCGGCAACGGCTGGGCGGTCGGCGAGGTCGGCGTCGTCGATGCTTACGATCGAGGTCGTCTGCTGCGGGGGTGAGCTACCGGCCTCGTGGAACGTCGCGTGAGCGCAGCCGTCAGAACGCGAAGACGGTTCCGTCGGCCATGCTGCCTTCCATCTCGCACGGGTTGCCGTACATCTTCGACCAGGCGACCCGCTTGCCCTGCCAGACGCCTTGGGCGGTGATCACCACAGGATTCCACTGGCGCGTGCACATCTTGTGCGACGGCTGCTCTGCCAGCGCGGCGAACTTGCCGTCGACCGAGCTCAGTTCCTTACACGCGGTCGCGGGCGAGGGGTGGGTGCCGTCGGGGCGCGGGGCGCATGTCAGGGTGACGGCCCGCTCGACCGTGGCGGTCGCGGCGGTCTCGCCCATGCCGATGGTGAGGACGAGGGCGGAGGGGGCGTACAGGCCCTTCGCCTGGGTCTGCTGCGTGGGCTGGGCCTGGGCGACGCCGGTCGCCGTGGTGCCGGTCAGCAGGAGTGCGGATGTCGTGGCGGCTGCGGCGACTGTGTTGCGGATGTAACGCATGTGTGAAACTCCTTCGCTCGGGGGGTGATTGCGGTCGGGAGTCTTGCGCATGCGGACAGTGAGCGCATGTTCATCGCCCGTTTCCGGCCGCGTACGTTCGTTCGGGGGTGACCGAATGGTCGTTCGGGCAGCTCGGAGCGGGTGCGGCGGGGTGTCCACCATATGGACGATCTTCGGTGGTGCAATGGAAAACTATCGCCTGAGCTGCACTGATGTGCGGACGGCTCGCTGCGCGCGAAGGCCGCATCGACTGGAAACTGTCGCTCTGTCAGGGGTGTTGCGGCGATTGCGAGTTCCGTCGGCGAGGGCGGAACGTATACGGGTGCTAATCCCGCGGGGTTGCACCGCGGCAAGACATTCTGATCGAACCCGTGCGAGATCGCTGACGGGCCGTTGATCCGCATCTACCTTGAGTGGGGTCTCCGAGTCTCAGGGAGTGACGCATGGAACGCAGGCGGTTATTGCATGCCGGTGCCGGGTTCGCCCTGGCGTCCGTGGCGGGGCAGCTCGCGGCTCCGGGAACGGCGAACGCCGACCCAGCAGGCACAACGAGCACGGCAGACCCAGTCGGCAGCACCAGCGGGACCAGCACGACCGGAACGACCACTACGGGGGATACCTGCTCCGGTACCCCCATCTCGACGTACGGCGTCGCATCGTTGACGGCTGCGATAGTCGCTATGACAACCCTCGGCGACCGCGCGTACGTCGTCGCCCGTGGTCAGAGTCCGCCGCTCCTCGGCGAAATCGATCTGACGTCCAGAACCCTCACAAGAACCGTCCGGCTCGGTCGCGGTGAAGGCGGCTGGGCGGCGACCGTATCGGGTGGGCAGGTCTACCTCGGGACCTATCCGTTCCCGGACATCTACCGCTTCGACCCGGCCACCGGCGAGGTGAAGCTGATCGGCACGGTCGGTCCGGCGGGCGGTTTCGTCTGGTGTCTGACCACGGCGCCCGACGGCACGGTCTACGCGGGCACTTCGCCGCGCGGCGAAGTGTGGGAGTACAAACCGAGTACCGGCGCCCTGCGCAATCTCGGCAACGCCGTGCCCGGTCAGCAGTATGTACGCGCGATCGCCGCCGACGAGCGGAACGTCTACGCGGCAACGCTGCCATCCGGCTATGTCGTCGCGTACGACCGGACGACCGGCGTGAAGACCAACCTCACCCCGGCCCCCTATGGCGGCGGGGCCGCCATGATCGCCCGCGGCGGCCGGGTGATCGCGGCGCTCACCAAGTACCTCGTCGACATGGCGCCGGACGGCAGTGACGCACGGGTGATCCCAACGCCCGCGCCGGAACGGCTGATCGACGCGATGACGATGACGGACGACGGCACGCTGTACTGCGTCGGCCGCCCGACCGGAACCGTCTACCGGCGGGACGGCAACACGCTCGTGCCGGTCGTCGCACCGGTGAGCGGGGACGAGCACCGCGGGCTGGTGCCACTCGCCGGCGAGACACTGCTCGGTGGCGCGGGCAGCGGCAGGCTCTGGTGGCTGGATCTGGCCTCCGGCCAGTCGGACATCCTGGAGCTGATCGACGCAGGCCTGTCCGGACCGGATCCCGTGCAGTCCATGACGTACGGCTCGCACGGGACGGTGCATGTCGGCGGGCACTTCTCGATCACGACCCACCGGCCGGAGAACGGCACGTCCCGGCGGATCAGGGTCGCGGGCGAGCCGAAGCAGCTGCGGGTCGTCGGCGGCAAGGTGTACGCGGCGATGTACCCGAGCACCGAGGTCCTGGAACTCGACCCGGACCGCGGCAGGGTCCGGTCGCTGGGCTTCGTCAACAGCGACCAGCAGCGGCCGACGGACCTCGCGCGGGTGGAGGACGAAGACCTGCTGCTGCTGTCGAGCGCCCCGGGCGTCGGCCTGCTCAAGGGCGCGCTGACCGTGGTGGACACCTGGCGGCGCAAGCTGACGGTCTACAAGGACGTGATCGTCGACCAGAGCGTGATGTCGGTCGCGCTGGACGACAGGGACGACTGCCCCATCGCGTATCTCGCCGGGGACACCTGGGGCGGCGGCAGTGTGCCACCGACCCGGCCGAGCGCGACGATCGTCGCCTTCGACCTGCGGCGCCGCAAGGTGCTGTGGGAGGTCGCGCCGGTCGAGGGCTACGCGAGCATTCAGCACATCGAGGTGCACGACGGTGTGCTGTACGGGGTCTACAAGCGGGTCGCGGGCAACTGGTTTGCGATGGACCTCGAGACGCGCACGGTCCTGCAGACGGGCAAGCTGCCGAGCTACGGCGAACTGAGCGTCCACCGCGGCCAGGTGTACGCGTCGGTGTTCGGCGGCCTCGTCTACCGGCTCGGACCGGGGCTCGCCCAGGCCGAGGTGGCACTCGGCGGCCTCGGTGACGGCTGGTACAACCCGCCGCAGCTGGCCTGGGAACGGTCGTCCTGGTACGCCTGGGGCGTCGCCGACCGCGATCTGGCCAGGCTCCGGCTCGATCCGCGGTGCCCGAGCGGTGTCGAGGCGAGGGTGCTGCCGCCGAACGAGGCGATTCTGGAGTCGCTGCTGCAGAACTGAGCGAAGGCAGCGAACTGAGCGACCAGGGGCGCACGTTGCCCCGTCGTGCGGGACGGGCCCGTCAGCCGATCGGCTGACGGGTCTCCTCGCGCACCTTCACCGTCGCTACCGCCGCCGCCTCGAGGTCGATCTCCTCGGGGGACTGCTTCGCGGTCTTGACGCTGGTCAGGGCGACCGCGGCGTTGGTGTTGTCGTCGGCCCAGGCGCACATGGCGAACGCGGACGTTCCGCCGTCTTCCTGCTCCGACGTCAACACCTGGCAGGTCACCGTGACTTCCGAACCGGCCGGCGTGAAGTCCTTGGGCGGTACGGCGATGGTGGAACCCTTCGCGTCCCCGGCGCCCTTCAGGATGCTGCTGCGGGCCTCGTCGGGGTCTTTGATGCGGCCGTGCATGCCGGACAGGACCAGGACGCCGCCCTCGGCCTGCGACAGATACCGAGCCGTGGTGCCCTTGGCGTCACGGATGTTGGCCTGGCTCGTCCCCGCCAACTCGTCCTGGGTGCTGTCGGACAGGTCCTTGTCCAGCTTGTATTTTCCGTCGAGCAGCGTCGGGGGAAGCGTAAGCCGGTACTGCGCCTCGGGGAAGCCGCTGCCGCCACCCTTTCGAACGGTGACGTTGTTCCCGAACCAGGCGATGCCCAGGAGCAGCACGACGGACCCCAGCGCGAGGGTGATCGTCAGTCCCGTCCGGTTCTTCTTCGGCGGCGGAATCGGCGGCGCCGTCGGCAGCCCGCCCCAGCCGCCCTGCCCCGGGTACGGAGGCCGGCCGTACCGGGGCTGCGGGTACGGAGGCTGACCCCCGTACCCCTGCTGCGGATACTGCTGAGGCTGCGGGTACTGCGGCTGCCCGTAGGGGTTCGGAGGCGGCGTCGACATGCGCCTCACGCTACTTTACGAGTGCGAAGCACCCTGCGTGCAGGGTCCGTTACCCCTTGCTGACCGCCGCCAGGATCTCCGGCAGCCGGTTCGCCGTCTGCGGCGCCGCCACCCGTACGCCCGCCCACCCGATCAGCAGGCCGTACGCCGCGCCCACCGGCAGAAGCAGCCACGTCGCCGACTCCCCGCTCGACGCGTGCAGCCAGATCGTCAGGGCGATCACCGGGGCGCACAGCACCGCCGCCGAGATCATGCCGCCGAAGATCGAGATCCAGGCCAGCCCGCCCTGCCCGGGTGCGACGTTCTTGTACGCGCTGTCCTGCGGGATCGAGTACGGGAAGCGGGCCGATGCCACAGCGCCCGTCGCCAGCATCGCGCCCAGCAGCGCGAAGGACAGACCCAGCACCTCGGGCAGGGCCTTCCAGTTGCCCAGCAGCGAAGCGGTCAGCACCGTGACGAGCGCGGTGTAGGGGAGGGTGATCACCAGCAACGCCAGGGCGCGAGCGCGCAGTTCGGCGTACGCGTCCTTCGTGGACGAGATCGTCAGCGCCACCATCCAGAACGCCGAGGTGTCCTGCCCGAACTGGTTGTACATCTGGATGCCGAGCATCCCCGCCGCGAAGCACGCGAAGTAGATCGAGCCGGTGCCCTGAAGGGCGTTGAACATCGGCACGATCAGACCGATCGCCAGCGCCGTCACCCATGCCGCCTTCGTCTTCGGGTCCCGCCACACATAGCGCAGGCTGCGCTGCATCACTGTGCCCGTACGGCCCTCGGGCAGCAGACGGTGGAGGCCCGATGCGGACTCCTTGCGGGTCGGCTCCGAGGCCGCGGCCAGCGTCGAGCCGTCCGGGGACGTCATCAGCTTCGTCAGGCTGCGCTGCCAGGAGCCCAGCAGCAGGACCAGAGCGACTACGGAAAGCGCGAGTTGGGCGACGGCGACTCCGTACGAGCCCTCGCTCGCCGAGTCCACCGCGCCGATCGCGGACGCCGGCGGGAGCCACCGTACGATCGCCGCCGCCGGGTCGAGTGCGGAGAGGCCGCCCGCGTCGCCGATGCGCTGCGCGCCGAAGTTGACGATCTGGATGCCCACCGCGATCACCAGGCCGCTGAGCACGGCCAGGTCGCGGCCCTTGCGCGAGGTCAGCAGACGGATGTTCGCCGCAGCGACCGCGCGCGCCAGCGCCACGCACACCAGCAGGGCGAGCGGCACGGCGAGAACCGAGACGACAACGGCGAAAGCACCGTGCGCCAGGGCGAACGCCGAGCCCACCACCAGGCAGAGCGTGAACAGCGGCCCGATGCCCACCAGCGATGCCGCGAGCAGCGCCGACACCAGCGGCCGCGGCCGGAGCGGCAGCATCACCAGACGCGTCGGGTCGAGCGTCTCGTCCCCGCTCGGGAAGAACAGCGGCATGACCGCCCAGCCCAGTGCGAGCACACCGGTCAACAGCACCACCACCGACGCCGCGTGATCGTTTCCGCGCAGCGCAATCAGGCCGATGAGCTGGAGTGCCGCGAAGAGCAGGGTGACGACGACGGAGGTGATGTACGCGGCCCTGCGGCCGGACGACTGGCGCAGGCCGTTGCGCAGCAGCGACAGCTTGAGACGGATGAAGACGGGGGTGAGAGCGGAGGTGCTCACCTGGCCCCACCGCCGCCGAGCCAGTCCAGCGAGTGGCCGGTGTCCCGGCCGTTCGCCCCCACCAGCTCCAGGAACGCGTTCTGCAGCGACGGCGCATCGCCCCGTACCTCTGCGAGCGGGCCCTGCGCGCGAATCCGGCCCGCCGCCATCACAGCGACCCAGTCGCACAGCGACTCCACCAGCTCCATCACATGGCTGGAGAAGACGACGGTCGCGCCCGATGCGGTGTACCGCTCCAGGACTCCGCGGATGGTCTGCGCCGAGACGGGGTCGACGCCCTCGAACGGCTCGTCCAGAAACAGCACTTCGGGGTTGTGCAGCAGCGCGGCCGCAAGACCGATCTTCTTTCGCATGCCCGTCGAGTAGTCGACGACCAGCTTGTGCTGCGCGCCCGCCAGGTCCAGTACATCCAGCAGCTGAGCCGCGCGCTTGTCGACCTCGTCGCCCGGCAGGCCCCGCAGCCGCCCGCTGTACGCGAGCAGTTCGCGGCCCGAGAGCCGCTCGAACAGGCGCAGGCCCTCGGGCAGTACGCCGATACGGGACTTCACCTCGACCGGGTCGCGCCACACGTCGTGGCCCGACACCTCGACCCTGCCCTGGTCCGGGCGGAGCAGGCCCGTCACCATCGACAGGGTCGTCGTCTTGCCCGCGCCGTTCGGTCCGACCAGGCCGATGAACTTGCCCGCGGGGAGCGTGAGATCGATACCGGCGACCGCGATCTGCTCGCCGAACCTCTTCCACAGTCCCTCCACGCGAACGGCGGGCGGCGCTGTTCGCGCTCCGCCCGCCGCTTCGGCTCCAATTGCCTGGTCCGGCATGGTGCCCCTGCCCTTCGATGTCCCCGTAAATGTGTTCTGTACGGGACCACCTTAAGTACGGCACCTTCTATCCACGCCGGGCCCGTTCCGCCGCCGCCTCCCGCCCGCACGCGTACGCCAGCGGGCTGATCAACTCGTCGGCGTCCGGCAGCCATCGGTTGGCCGGGGTGGGGCGGCGCGCCCACTGCACCGCGCCATGGCCGCCGATACGGGTCGGCGGCGCCGCGACATAGTGACCTTCGCCCCGCGCGATCAGATCGATGGCGCTCGGCGTCCAGCCGAGGGTGCGGATCATGTCGGGGATCTTGACCGCCGCTCCGGGCAGTACGAAGAACAGCATCCGGCGGTCGGGGGTGCAGGTCACCGGGCCCAGCGGGAGATCCATCCGCTCCAGACGCGCCAGCGCGAGGAAGCCGGCCGACTCCGGGACGTCGACGGCGTCGAAGGTACGGCCCGTCGGCAGCAAGATCGACGCCCTCGGGTGCTTCGACCACATTCGGCGCGCGGCGACCGCGCTTCCGGTCGCCTGGTTCGCCCAGTCCGGCCTGGCCGGGTGGGCGCCGGGTGCCGGGCATGCGGTGTCGCCGCACGAGCAGCGTTCCATGCCCTCCACCGCCTCCAGCCAGGTGCCGGGGAACACGTCCCAGTGCCGCTCTTCCGCGTACCGCACGGCATTGTCCAGCAGCTGCTCACCTCGCTGCTGGGGGATCTGCGCGGCTTCCGTGACTCCGATGGTCTCTTCCACGACACACTCAACTACCGCCATCACCTTGGGTTACGGGCGTCCGGCCGTGGCGCGCAAAGCATCGATCCTGCACGCGGGGCGCACGGGTGCACGGGCGGGGGCGCGCATGCGGCCGGGCCGCGGCGGGCGGGTAGCCACTGGCAGGGGGCGTCACGCGGATCGGGGCGTCAGGGAAAAACCCGACCAACTCACTCCAAGTCTGCATTGTCCGTAATCAGCCGGGCAGTGATCACTTCATGGATCATCGCGGCCTCAGGGGGTAGTTCATGGCAGCCAGGCCTCTCGTCGCCCGACAACCGAATGAACGGTTGCAGGCGCTCATTCAGGAAGCCGGGTGTTCCAACGCCGGCCTCGCCCGTCGAGTCAACATGGTCGGAACCGAGCGGGGGCTCGACCTTCGCTACGACAAGACATCGGTGGCGCGCTGGCTGCGCGGGCAGCAGCCGCGCGGCCGGGCGCCGGGAATCATCGCCGAGGCGCTGGGCCGCAAACTCGGGCGTACGGTCACGATCGACGAAATCGGCATGGCCAACGGCAAGAACCTCGCATCGGGTGTCGGCCTGCAGTTCTCGCCGACCGTGCTGGGCGCGATCGAGCAGGTCTGCGAGCTGTGGCGCAGTGATGTCGGCCGCCGTGACTTCCTGTCCGGCTCCGCGGTCGCCGCGTCCGCGCTCGTCGAGCCGAGCCGCGACTGGCTGATCACCGGAGCGGACACCCAGGTGGCGCGCACGGCGGGAGCGCGGGTGGGGACCTCGGACGTCGAAGCGGTACAGGCGATGACGGCGGCGCTCACCGAGCTGGACCACCGCTTCGGCAGCGGGCACGTCCGGCCGGTCGTCGTGCACTACCTCAACAGCGTGGTCTCCGGGCTGCTCTCGGGCTCGTACCGCGAATCGGTTGGCCGTGAGCTGTTCGCCGCGGTCGCGCGGCTGACGGAGCTCGCCGGCTACATGGCCGTCGACACCGGTCAGCCCGGTCTCGCCCAGCGCTACTACATCCAGGCGCTGCGCCTGGCCCAGGCGGCGGGCGACCGGGGGTACGGCGGCTATGTGCTGGCCGCCTCCATGAGCCATCTGGCAGCGCAGCTCGGGAACCCGCGAGAGATCGCCCAGCTGGCGCGGGCCGCTCAGGAAGGCGCACGGGGGCGGGTCACCCCACGGGCGCAGGCGATGTTCTTCGCGGCCGAGGCACGCGGGCACGCCCTGCTCGGGGACGCCCGCACCTGCCACGAGGTGGCGGGCAGGGCGCTGCGAGCGCTGGAGCACGCCGAGCCGTCGGCGGGGGACGACCCTGCCTGGATCGCCCACTTCGACCATGCCTATCTCGCGGACGAGCTGGCGCACTGCTACCGGGATCTCGGCCAGGCTGAGGTGGCCGCGCACCATGCCACGGACGCGCTGGACGGCCTCCCGGAGTCGCGGGCCAGGCGGCGGGCGATCGGCCTCGTCCTGCTGGCCACGGCGCAGGTGCAGCAGAGGGAGGTCGAGCAGGCCTGCCACACGGGCACGCGCGCCGTGGACCTCCTGGGCAGGCTGCGCTCCAGCCGGGGCTCGGAGTATCTGGAAGACCTCCAGCAGCGGCTGGAGCCGTACGCGGACGAGCCGGCGGTCCGTGAGTTCGGTGCGCGCCTCGAGCTCCAGGCGGCGTGAGGAGGCCGGGGAGATCGGCGGGGCTTAGGGGGTGTCTTTCGGATCTTGCCGGGCTCGTGTCCCCTGGCACGCACTCCCCCGTAGCCCTTCGGGCACGGGAGGTGCCCCCACGCCGCGTTGTCGTCGGTCGCCGACGCTCCGCGTCGGCTCTCCCCCTGCCTTCGGCGGGGGGGACCCCCATCCTCCGGCCTGCAGCTGCACGCACCACACCCCGCTCACTGGTCCGGCCTGATCCAAAAGACACCCCCTAACAGCGTCTTGTGCAGCAGTCTTGTTACCGAGCTCACGCGTGTGTGCGGAGCGGCGGAGTCACCCGGTAGCGTGAGCCGTCGATTCCGTAGGTCCACACGTAGGAGTCCCGGTGACGCAAAGCGGACAGGGTGACGAGCAGCAGCAGTCTGCTGCGCGGCCCGCGCACGAAGGCGTCGTGCTGCCCGCCGACGGAAGTGAGCCCTATATACCGGGCGTCTCCGAGGCCCAGGTGGCTCCGGCGGGCGGCCGGCCGTGGGGTGAGCCGTGGGGACCGCAGCAGGGTGGACCGGGTGCGCCCGGTATGCCGGATATGTCCGGTGATCCGGGCATCCAGGACGGCTGGGGCGAGGCCCCGCAGCCGGGGTACGGGGGTCAGCCGCTGCCGCCGCAGGGGTCGCCTTCGCCCGCCGGGTACGGCGGTCAGCCGCCGGCGCAGGCGCCTCAGCCGGGGTACGGCGCGCACGCGCACGGACCCGACGCGCAGGCCGGATACGGCGCCCAGCCGCTTCCCGCGCCGGGTGCGCCCGCACACGCGCTGCCTCCTGCCGGGGCGGCGCAGGGACCTGCCGCGCACGACGGGTACGGCGCCCATGCGCTGCCTCCGTACGGTGCGCCTGCCCAGCCGCTGCCTCCTGCCGGGGCGCAGGCGCAGGGCGGGTACGGCGGCGAGCCGCTGCCCCCGCAGGGTCCCGCCGGGCCGGCCGGATACGGGCAGGGATCCGCACCGGACGCCGAGTACGGCACGCAGGTGCTGCCCGCGCAGGCCGGGTCGTACGGTGTGCAGCCGCAGCCGCTTCCGAACGCTCTGCCCCCGCACCTCGCCGCCGCCTCGGACTCCGACGCCACGCAGTACATCCCGCCCGTCGCACCCGGCGCGCTGCCGCCCGAGACTCCCGCCGAGTCGACCCGGTTCCTCGGCGCCATGCCCGGCCAGGGACCCGCCGCGGGGCCCGACGCCGATGCCACGCAGTACATCGCGCCCGTACCGCCCGCGCCCACTGCCGCGCCGTTCGGGATCCGGCCCGGGGCGCCCGGGGACCGGCAGCCTCCCGCGGAGTTCGACAGCCTCTTCCGTACGGACGGGCCCGCGGGCCAAACGCCCGACTCCACCCAGCAGTTGCCCCGCTTCGAGGCGCCCCGGGTGCAGTTCCAGCAGCACGGACAGCAGCAGCAACAACAGCAACGGCAGTACCAGCAGCCGCAGTACGAGCCGCACGACCTGGACCCCGAGCCCCGTGCGCGCAAGTCCTCGCGCGTGCCGGTCATCGCCGCCGTCGTCGTCGGCTGTGCCGTACTCGGACTCGGCGTCAGCATGGTGATGTTCAGCGGGGACGACAAGAAGGACGACCCCGGCACCGGCAAGAACGTCGCCGCCTCGTCCGCCGCACCGAGCAACGACCCCAAGGCCGCCGCCGACCCCGCCAAGGCGCAGGCCGAGGCGCTCGACAAGCTCCTCGCGGACAGCAACAACAGCCGCTCCGCGGTGATCCGCTCGGTGGAGAACATCAAGCAGTGCGAGAACCTGGACCAGGCGGCCACCGATCTGCACGGCGCCGCTGAGCAGCGCCGCGGTCTGGTGACCCGGCTCGAGGGTCTGACCGTCGACAAGCTGCCCGACAACGCCGCGCTGACCTCGGCGCTAACCAAGGCCTGGCAGGCATCGGCGTCGGCCGACGACCACTACGCGGCCTGGGCCCAGCAGGTCAAGGGCAAGAAGGGCTGCAAGGACGGCAAGGCGCGCAACACCGGCCAGACCGCCCAGGCCAACCGCGCCAGCGGTGACGCGACCAAGGCCAAGAGGGAAGCCTCCGGGCTCTGGAACACCATCGCCACCAAGTACGGGCTGACCGAACGGCGCAGCGACCAGCTGTAGGGTCACGCGTGACCCGCGAGGCCTCGGCCTTGCGGGTCACGCGGGACGTCCACGCGGGTCAGACGTCCACGCGGGTCAGACGTCCACGCGGGTCAGACGTCCACGCGGGTCAGATGGTCCACGCGGGTCAAAGGGTCAGAGCGTCGAGGATTCCGTCAGCGTCTTGGTGACGTCCACGAAGCCCGGCTTCTGCGCCACCAGCCGCCCGTCGCGCACGACTTGGAAGGTCACGCTGCGGTTGACTATGCGCGGGAAGGTGGATGTGCCGAGCATGTCCTCGTACTCCCAGCGCAGTGTGGGCGTGAGGCCGCCGGTCGACACCGGCACCCCGTCGTCCAGAGCGTGCGCGATCTTCCCCGGGGTGATCTGGTCCGTGTTGAGCGACTTGATGACCGTCCTCAGCACGGTGTAGGCGATCCAGGTGGTCTGCACGCCCGCGTCGGCCGGGTCGATCCGGTTGTCGCCGAAGGCGTGGGCGCGGATGACCCGTTCCATCTCGCTCCAGCGCGTATCGCCCGCGTCCGGGTACCAGCCGGTGACGTACGCGCCTTCGAGCGGGCCGTTGCGGCCGCCGGTGCGGTCGATGAGCGGCTGGCCGACGCTGCCCATGACGGACGAGATCCGGATCTTGCGGTTGTCCTCGGGCAGCCGCCGGAAGGAGTCGACGAAGGTCTCGGTGCGCTCGCCGAGCGCGGCCGTCACACACCCCGGGCGGTCCGACCCGAGGGCGATCCCGGCTCCGGCCTTCCTGCGGGCCTGCTTGGCCTGCGGGGTGTAGTCGGTCGCGTCCTCGGCCGCCAGGATGTCCGTGGACTTGTGCCGACTGCCTTCCGTGAGGCCGGTGTTGAGGAGCTGGGGCAGTTCGTCGCCCGCGAGGGTGTTGGGCCGCACCAGCGAGACCCGCTCGCAGACGTCCGCGAGCTGCCGGCCGTTGCCCGCGAGGAGGGACGCCTGGCCGCCGTTGACGGGGTAGGAGAGGTAGCTGGTGAACTCCTCGCCGGAAATCCCGTACCCGCCGATGAAGGGGATGCCCGCGGCCTCCAGGGGAGCCATGAACGCGTCGCCGTGCTGGCTGTAGGAGCCGACGACCGCGACCACGCCTTCCTTGACCGCCCGCCGGGCGCAGGTCGCGGCGCCGGTCGAGGTGTTCTCCTCGTTGCAGGAGATGACGCGCAGCTCGTGCCCGTCCAGGCCGCCCTGTGTCTTTGCCCACTTGGCGTACGCCTTCGCCATGGCAGGCATGCCGGGCATGTTTGTCGCCCGGGTGTCCTCGGGTGCGAAGGTCATCACCTTGACGGGTTCCCTGGAGCCCCCCGAGCCACCAGGGATCACGCCACAGCCGGTGACCAGCGACGTTCCGGCCGCCACAGCCGCCGTCGTGGTCATACAGACGGCGCGAACCCGAGCGGTCCTGGAGGGGCGGGGGGAGGAGGAACGTCGCCAACCGGTCATGGTCATGCACATTTCCTGCTCCGGGGTAACGGAGCAGTGAGCATCGTTCAACGAGAGGTGACCAGAAGGTGAATTACGGGGGGCTGTCGGGCCGGGCAACAGGGGAACGTACGATCGAAGGCATGCAGCAAGCTTCGGTCACCCCTTCCCGTCGCGGCCGTCGCTCATCCACCATGGGCGACATGCCGCTCAATGACGTGCCCTGGTGGCGCTGGCGCAGCAACGTGCGCTCGGCGCTGCACATGCTTTCCGATCCCGTCTTCCACCAGGAGTGCTGGCTCGCCGGCCGCGAGGGATACGGCGACGTCACCGACGCCGTGTACCGCCTGGTCGAGGACACCTGGCTGGACAACTGGTCCGCCGAGAAATACGTCGGCACGATCTTCCGCGACTCGGGCGAGGCCGCCCTGGTCGACGTCGCCGTCCTGCGCGTCCTGCGGATCATGCACCAAGTCGGTGCGGATGCCCCCGTGTCGGCGTATCTGGAGCACCACGGCTGGCCGGAGGCTGTGCGGGCCGCCCGTGAGGCGCACGTCCGGCTGTCGGCCAACGACGGCGAGGACCCGGACGCCCCGCCGCGCTCGCTGGATGTGCTCCGTATCATGACGCGGTCCGCCTGACGGACGGGGGCCTGCCGGGACCGGCGAATATGGCACTCTACGGGGATGACTGACCAGTACGTCCTGACGCTCTCCTGCCCGGACAAACAGGGCATTGTGCACGCCGTGTCGAGCTATCTCTTCATTACCGGCTGCAACATCGAGGACAGTCAGCAGTTCGGCGACCGGGACACGGGTCTGTTCTTCATGCGGGTCCACTTCTCGGCCGAGAAGCCGGTGACCGTGGAGAAGCTGCGGGCCAGCTTCGCCGCCGTCGGGGACTCCTTCCAGATGGACTGGCAGATCCATCTCGCCGAGGAGCGGATGCGGATCGTCCTGATGGTCAGCAAGTTCGGTCACTGCCTCAACGACCTGCTCTTCCGCTCCAGGACCGGCGCGCTGCCGGTGGAGATCGCGGCGGTCGTCTCCAACCACACGGACTTTGCCGAACTGGTCGCCTCGTACGGCATCCCGTTCCATCACATTCCGGTCACCAAGGACACCAAGGCGGCTGCCGAGGCGCAGCTGCTGGAGCTGGTACGCGCCGAGAATGTCGAACTTGTCGTGCTTGCCCGCTATATGCAGGTGCTCTCGGACGATCTGTGCAAGAAGCTCAGCGGCCGGATCATCAACATCCACCACTCCTTCCTGCCGAGCTTCAAGGGCGCGAAGCCGTATCACCAGGCGCACGCACGCGGTGTGAAGCTGATCGGCGCGACCGCGCACTATGTGACGGCCGACCTCGACGAGGGCCCGATCATCGAGCAGGAGGTCGAGCGTGTCGGCCACGAGGTGACCCCGGACCAGCTGGTGGCGATCGGCCGCGACGTCGAGTGCCAGGCGCTGGCGCGGGCCGTGAAGTGGCACGCGGAACACCGGATCCTGCTGAACGGGCGCCGTACGGTCGTCTTCGGCTAGGGCCTAGGGAGCCTCCCGGGGCGCGTTGTCGCAGAGATCGTCCAGAACGAACGCCCCCTCGTCCCGCTGCAGCTTCCGCTCCGCCTCCAGCTGGTCGAGCAGCCGGGTCAGCAGCGCCTTGTCCTGCGGATCGCCCAGGAACTCCAGCACGGCACGGTAGAACGCGTCCCGCAGCGTCGGCGGCATCGCGTCCGAGGCGTCCAGGCAGATCTGGCCCGCCCCGTCGAGCAGCTCCTGGACGGCTCGCGTGCCGCGCGACAGCGGTACGGAGCCGAACGTGCCGCCGGGGAAGTACGGCCGCTCCCCGGGCTTCGCCGCCTTCGCCCAGTCCTCGCGCGCCTCGCGGGAGGTGAGGCGGCCCAGCAGGTCCCACGCCGCTGCGCTGGGCTTGAAGACCGCTGCCAGGTCGCCGGAGACCTCGTAGACGCTCTCGCCCGCGCTCTTCGCGCCGAGGAAGCGCGCGGTCGGCTCGGGCATGACGTCGTCGCGGTAGTGGCGGCGAATGAACGAGCCCTGGTGCTCATGGGTGCAGTCGCCCCGGTTCAGCAGCCCGTACTTGCCGTTGCCGAGCAGTTCGAAGGAGGAGCGCAGACCCTCGGCGCCGAGGGCCCTGGCGTCCCCGCCCTTCCTGTCGTTCGCGGCCAGCAGCCTCGCCCACTCCTCCCAGGCGGGCCTCGTTTGCTGCCACGGCGTCTTGCCGGTCGCCCACGCCTCGTACTCCGCGGGCCCCTTCCGCTGCAGCAGCAGATCCTCCACCCAGTCGGTGCCCGGCCAGCCCGAGGTCGCACCCGAGCCCATGCCCAGGCACCAGTCCGGCTTCTTCCCGGCGCTTGCCGCGCGGCTCCACACGAGCGACTTCAGGTCCACCCGCACGGGCGCCCAGTAGGCGTGCGTACGGGCCTCGCCCCGGTCGTTCCCGACGGTCACGGACGGCGCCCAGGGCGGGACCGCGGCTCCGGCGACCTTCTCGGGCAGCGGGTAGGCGTCTCCGGTGCGGGCGTATTCGGCAAGGTCGCCGGGGCTGCTCAGGATCGCCAGGTCCGGCGGCGCGTCCGCCTGGAGCTGGGCGAGCAGTGTCTCGCGCAGGGAGCGGGTGCCCTTGTAGACGTAACTGCGCCCGGTCCGCTCGCCGATACGGCTCAGCGCGGCCACGAACGGCTTCTCCTCGCCGTCCGTCCACGGGCCGAGTACGACCAGTGTGCGCTCCTCGCCCGCGTCCGAGCAGCCGCCTGCCGTGACGGCAGTGGCGGTGAGCAGACAGCAGGCCAGCAATGCCCTCAAGCGCTTCATGCGTCCCCCAGGGGGTGTCTTTCGGATCTTGCCGGGCTCGCGTGCCCTGGCACGCCCATCTGCTGCGTTGTCGTCAGTCGCCGACGCTCCGCGTCGGCTCTTTCCTCCGCCTTGCATCTGCACGCACCAGACCCCGCTCACTGATCCGGCCTGATCCAAAAGACACCCCCTAGCCTCCGTCGGGGGCGGCGGCCGGCCGGATAGGGCCGGACGTAGAGGAAGAGCGTGACCCCGCAGGCGAGCGCGCCCACCCCGCCGGCGGGCACGACGACGCCCGCCGTCAGTGACCAGCCCTCGGGATGTGCGTCGCGCATCGCGACGTCCGCCGTGTGCGCGGCGGACTCGATCCGGCGGGGGGCCGAACGGTCAGCGGCTACCGCATCGAGGGCGCCGACGGCCGTACGTGCCCGCTCCTGCGCGGTATGTTCCCCGGCCCCGCCGAAGGCCAGCAGCACGGGAGTGAGCAGCACCGGCACCGCAGCCACCGCCAACTGCACACTGATCAGCCGCAGTCGGTCCCGCAGGAAGACCGACGTGCCCAGCAGGACGAAGGCGAAGAGCAGGGCCGCCAGTGCGGCGGCGGCCGCGCCGGTCAGCGTGAGCGGGCTCCAGGCCGCCAAGTCGTGGTTCTCCTGCTGGAGTTGGCCCTCCAGCTCCTGGACGCGCTCCAGGATCGAAATGGGCTCCTGGGCGGTTCCCGGGGCGACCGTGCGGTGCCTGCCGCGCAGCATGTTCTCGGCGTAGGCGACCCCGGCCCTGCGCAGGACCTCGCTGGTACGGTTCCGCTCCGCCCAGGCGATCTTGTCCCCGTAGGCGACGACGAGGCCGGAGACCACTCGCAGTTCCTGCTCCTGCCCCTTGTGCAGAGCCCTGGACTGGGCGACCCGGTTGAGGCTCTGCGTGGCCTCCGTCAGCAGAGAGCGGTACGTCTCGCCGAGCTCGACCAGGCCGGGTGTCTCGGTCTTGATCAGCCGCAACTCGGCCTGTTCCTGGGCCAGTTCGAGGGAGGTCCTGGCCTGCGCCAGATCGACCAGCGCGGGCACGCACCGGTCCCGCAGCCGCTGCGTACGGCCGTGGATGTCGCCGTAGGCGGCCGCCGAGAGGGCGAGGGCGACCACGGCGAGCATGGGCAGCACCAGCATGCGGCGGCGCAGGAACGCGGCAGTGTGGCGGCTGCCCTCGGGGGTCCGTCCCGCGGCGCGCTGCCACAGCGCGGGCAGGGCCTTTGCCACCCCCAGGCGCAGCCGCGTCACGGCGGGCCGGACCCGGTCGCGGAGCTTCATGCGCTCTCCCCGCCGCCGGGCGACCGGCCCGGCGTGAGCCGGACCCGCCACCGGCTCCGGCGCCGGTCCCCGTCCCTGGCATGTCTCAGACCGAGAGGCCGGGTCCGGTAGGCGTTGTCGAGCAGCGCCTCCGCGAGCGCGGCGTCCTCGGCGAGATCGGTGCGAGGCACCTGCTTCGCCAGCTTGCGATAGCCGGCGGAGAGCTGTTCGCGCAGCTCCCGTTCGCTCGCCGGTACGGACATCCCCGGCGGCAGCGAACCGCGCAGCTCGGCCAGGAGGTCCCCGCCCTTCTCCCGTGCCGCGCCGACCAGTTCGAGCAGCAGCTCAAGGAGCTGCGTGGTGAGCCGTTCGTACGCCTGCCGGTCGGTGAGCCCCTCGTGGCTGACCAGCCTGCGCAGCGCGGCGTAGGCGCGCACCGCCGACGCCACGGTCGGCGGGGACCCGTCGGCGGGCGGGCCGGCGTGGATGCGCACCATGGCCGTACGGGCGGCCGTGCGGTGCCGGGAGTCGGGCGGCACGCCGTCCAGCGAGGCGAGGGCCAGGTCCGGGCTGCGGCGGGCGAGATGGATACGGGCGAGCCCGAACGCGGCGCTGCCGAGCGCGTGGTTGCGCCGCCACACCGCGTCGTAGAACTGCATGGCCTGCTGCTCGTGCCCCTCGCGGGTCGCGGCATCCGGCGTGCCGTCGGCCAGCTTCTCGTGGCAGTAACCGAGGGCGAGTTTGGGCGCGTACTCGCCGGGAATCGCGTCGTACACCTCGTCGAAGCAGGTCAGGGCACGGCGAACCCGGCCGTGGGCGAGTTCGGTCAGGCCCCGGTGCCAGTCGAGCCGCCAGTCGTAGCGCGCCCGGTCGCCGAGCAGCCGGCCCGCCCGGTCGAGTTCCATGGCCGCGGCGACCAGCTGCTGGTCGCGCCCGTGCAGTTGGTCGCGGGCGAGCTCCAGATGCAGCCGGCAGCGCAGCAGATGCAGTTCGGGCGATGCCAGCCACTCGTCGCTGAGCTGCAGCAGACCGGCCGGATCGGCGTACGAAGTGCGCTGCAGCTCCTTCCAGTTGGGGTCCTGCTGGTCCGCCTTGGGCACGGGCAGGGCCACCGCCACCTCCGCCGGGCCCGGCACCTGCGCGCCTGGGTCGCCACCGCTGCCGTCGGCCCGCCAGCGGGTCAGCGGCGGAGCCTTGCCCAGCTGCCCGTCCAGGGCGGTGGCGGCCCGGTCGAAGAGCGGGGAGGGTTCGAAGGTCTCCTCGCCGAGCCGCAGGGAGCGAAGTTCGCGCAGCACTCCGCGCAGCTGGAGCGCCATCTCCTGGGCGGTGGCGTAACGCCGCTTGGGGTCGCGCGCCATGGCGCGCCGCAGGGCCCGCTCCAGCGACTGGGTGCCGAGGTCGGCGGGCGGCACGGGGGCCGTGGCGAGCAGCGCGTCGAGGACGGCGCCGACGGTGTACAGATCGCCCGCGGTCGTCATCTCGCCCGAGGGGCCCGTCTCCGGCGGCCGGTGGCTGACCGGTCCCGGTGTGCCCGGTCTGCGCACTCCGGCGACGTCGATGAGTTTGATGCCGTTGCCGCAGTGCAGCACGTTGGTGAGGGAGAGATCGCCGTAGACGAGGCCCTCCTGGTCGTGCAGATAGCTGAGCGCGTCCAGGATCAGCAGCCCGTACACGACGATGAACTCGCGCACGCGAGGTCCCGAGAACGGCGGACGCTGCTGGCCGATACGCGCCGCGACCCATTCCAGCGGCGCACCGTCGGCGAACTCCATCACGATGAACTCCGCCGAAGTCGACGGATGGCGCGCATAGTTGACCACCCGGATCACGGAGGGATGGTTGAGACTGACCAGCCGCAGCCGCTCCTGGTGCGCCTGAAGGACGGCAGCCGGATTGCCCGGATCGAGAATGCCCTTGAGCGCGACCGGGCGGTTGTCCAGCAGCAGATCACGAGCCAGATACACCTGTCCGTGACTGCCCTGGCCGATCGGGCCCACCACCTCGTACTGCTGGTGCAGCCGGTCGCCGCCCGCCAGATGCGGCCCGGCCGGTGCGGTGACGAGCGCGTCCGGGTCGCGCACGGCGACGACCGGCAGATCGGTGAGCCCGTCGCCCGGCGGCTCGACGACGAACTCGTGCGGGCCGAGCGGACCGGCCAGCGCCTGCTCGGCGGCCTCGGCGTCGAGCAGCGCCGTCTCGACGTCGACGGCGAGCCGGAACAGCGCGTGCGGCAGGGCCGGCGATTCGTACAACGGGCCGCCGCGGCGCAGCTGCTGGAGCTCGCGGCGCAGCTTCGGCGACCGGTCCTCGGGGCGGCGGGGTGCGGGACGGCCCGCCGTGCCCGGGTGCCCCGGCAGCTGCCGTAATCGCTGTTCGCTCTCGGCCAGCCGGTTCACGCGCGCGGCGAGCCGGTCCGCGCGGCGGTCGGCCCACTCGGGATCAAGGAGTTCGGCCCGTACGCGCGCGAGCAGCGGGGAGCCGGGGTCGCTGAAGACGAGCAGCAGCCTGCTGTCGTCCCGCGCGAGCAGGGCACGCAGCAGCGCGGTGATCTCCGCGTCCTCGGACGCGGACCGGTCGACGGCGAGGAAGGCGGCGATCAGCGGCGGGCTCTCCTCGGCGATCTGCTCAAGCAGCGCCGTGCGGGATCCGAGGCCCTCCAGACCGATCCGCTCGGCGGCATGGACGGCGAGCTGCCCGGCGGTGCGGTTGGTGGCGTCGACGGCGATGTCGATGCTGCCCACCTGTGGTTCACCCGCCGGACTCCCGGACGCGGACGGCGGGCTCTGCTCCCGGTCGGCGAGGGTAAGAGCCGAGCGGATGGTGTGCAGCAGCGCATGCTCGCCCTCACCGGCGAAGGCCAGCTCGACGGGGTCGGTGTCCGGCGCCCCGTCCAGCCAGCGGGTCAGCCTGCGGTGCAGACCGGGCACGCGTCCCGAGGCGGTCCGGTCGGGGGCCACGGCGACATCGCGGGAGACGGCACGGGGGCCGGTGACGGTCAGGCCGAGCCGTTCCAGCGGCAGATGCTTGAGCACCGTCTCGGTCGGGATCATGTACGCGTGCTCCCGCCGCACGGGCGCCTGCGGGGTGCCGAACTGGTGGGCCACGATGCCGATGAGGCGGCGCGAGCGGCTGTGCACGACCCCGCTGCCGCTGTAGCCGTGCCGGACGACGTACGGCGAGCCGTCGGTGTCGAGCTGCACCCACTCGGGCTTGGGCGCCGGCCCGCCGCGTCCCATCAGCCGGGCGTCGAGATGCTCACCGCCCGGCAGGTCCTCGGGATAGCCGGTGAAGTGCACGGGTTCATTGCGCGCCGGGATCTGGCGGTGCAGTACGGCATGCGGCACGGGCGGCTCGTGGTCCAGTTTGAGCAGGGCGAGATCGCCGCTGAAGTGCGCGGTGGGAAGGACCAGATACTCCCGCAGCAGCCGGGCGCGCAGCGGGTCCGGCGCATCACCGGGCAGGGCGGCGGCGCCGGGCACATCGACGTACACCGTGTCGAAGGGGGTCCGGGTGCCGTCGTGGCCGGGGCGGGAGAGCACCGTATGGGCGCAGGTGAGCACGAGTCCCCCGGGGAGCAGCACCCCGGCGCCCAGCGGGCGGCCGGAGCGGTCCTGCGTACGAAGCAGACAGACCCGCCAACTCTCTTCCTGCGACGATGAGTTGGACGTGCGCAACGGCTCCCTCATACTTCACAACGATAACTACAGGAGACGAGGTGCGCGATGGCTGAGCGTGACGATGCGGCTGTGGCAGGTCTGGCCGAGGTGATCGGACAGGTCCGGGACGAGCTGGAGCGGGCTCAGCGGGCGGGCGACGAACGCGACCTCAAGTTCAGTGTGGAGAAGGTGAATCTGGAGTTCGCGGTGCAGGTACGCCGCGAGGGCAGTGGACGGGCGGAACTGCGGATCGGGGTGCTCACGGCGGGCGGGGGCGGCTCGGCGGGCCGGGACTCGACGCACACGATCCAGATCGAGCTGAAGCCGCAGGGGCGGGACGGGAACCCGAACGTGGCGGTGGGCGGGGAGTAGGCGGGGGCGACGGTCAGTGCCTCGCCGTACTGTGCGCGGGTGACGCATCACGTGATTGCACGACGGACCCTGGAGGCTGCTGCCGCGGACGCCCGTCAGGCCGTAGCCGAGCACGACAACGCCCACCATTGGCTGCTCAGAGCCGAGGCGGCAGTGAGTGGACCGTTGGCGACCGAAGTATGGGTCTTCGATACGGAACTGACGCACGTCCTGCTGGTCAACCACCGTTGGCGGGGTTGGGTCTCGCCCGGCGGCAGGGTTGAGGCGGATGAGACGCCCCGCGAGGGGGCGTCTCGCGAGCTGTTCGAGGAAACCGGGATCAGAGCAGAACTCCTCGCAGGCCGGCCGCTGTGACCGTTCGCTCTTACTGTCCCGGCTGGCGGGCCACGATGGGGGTGTCCTTCACAGCAATCGTCGACCGAGCGACACCACTCGCCCCTGAGCAGGGTCAGCCTGCGGCCTGGCTGCGGCTGGACGAGCAGTGGCAGGGGTATTTCCCCGAAGACCGCCAACGGATGGAGCAACACGCCGCCTGGATGCGGGCAGGCTGCGGATTACGGAACCCCCGGGTTCACCGATCGCACGAATGACCGTCTCAGACCCACGCCTGATAGGTAGACACGCACCAAGACGAAGGAGTCCCGGTCTGTCCGCGACAGGGTACGCAGACAGCCCGGGACTCGTTGTGCTTTCAGGCCTTACGCGGGAGGACGAAACCTCTCACGGGCCTAGGTTGCGGATCGCGGGAGTCTGGTGTCTGTGCACGTTTCCACGCCGCGGCCAGCTGCGCGTATCGCGGGTCGATCCACTCGGCCATGCGCCACCTCCTCCGCTCAGGCTACGGGCGGCTGGGGGGTGGGCATGGGGCGGATGGTGCACTCCGGTGCGTGTTGGCACTTCGCCGCCACCGATACGAGTGTCCCGTCCGAGGGCGGGCCCCACAGGTCGAGGTCAGGGGTGTAGCCCACCTTGACGATCATTGCCCGGGTGCGGCCCAGGATCTCGGGTTCGTAGTACGTCGGGTCCCAACCGGGGAAGTGGTGCACGAAGCCGCCGAGCGAGCCGCACAGCTCCGCGTACATCGCCGTGTGGAGGATCAGCGCGTGCCAGCCCTCGTCGATGATCCGGGAGGGGGCGAGGCCGACCATGGAGTACCGCGAGCAAGCGGCAACGAACTTCAGCGCCTCCTCGATGATGCGTCCCGCCATTCCCTCGGCCATGTCGGGGTTGGCGTCCATCACGGTCTTGCGGCAGCTGGTGAACTGCTTGTCGGTGATCAGACAGCGGACCAGGTCCGGGATGGGGCTGCCCGGTGGGTCCGGCACTGGAGGGGTCGGAGGTACGCTCACGATCGATCTCCTTTGTTGGAAGGGGATTTGACCCGCCCCGGCCGGGGTTTCCTGGCCGGATGCATCGGCCGGGGCAGGCGTCATTGGGGTGTGCACAGGCGACCGCGCGCCTCTTCCGCAGTGGAGTCGCTCTCGCCTTCGGCGGTCTCGCAGTGTCCGCCCGCGTGCCCGATTCGGCGGCGCATGTCGGCACTCTGAGCGGCATTTCGGGTGAGGCGATCCCAGTTGTCGACGAGGCAGACGGCGGGATCCGTGGCTGTGTCCATGGCCACGCACAGCGCCTCGAACTGGGGCCGGTAATGCCCCAGGGCGTGGTCGCCGAGGTCGAGCCAGATGCCTGCGATCTCCCAGCCTCGGGACTGTGCGTAGGCGCGGCAACGGTCGAGGCGGATGCCGAGTATCGCCGTGGAGGTGGTGGCGTGCCGATCGTAAATGAAGGCGCACGGCCGTTCCTTGGCCGTTGCGTTCCCGTGTTGAGGACTCGGGATCCGCTGTGTGACATCCACGATGGCACCTTCCCGCTACGCTCAGTTGCCCGGTCATCACTGCGAATACGACAGTAGGCAGCGCGCATCGCCGCTTGAAGTGACCACAGGTACGGGTAACGGGCAGCTGCCCAAGGGCAAGGGGGGACACCGTGGACAGCCACCCGCGAACCACCCCGACCACCGGTCGGGGAACATCTCCGCGTGGACGCGGCGGCATAGTCTCCGGTTACGTCTTCCGTCTCATCCGGGAGCAGTTGGGCCACACTCAGGACGTGCTCGCCGACAACTTCCGGGTATCGCCCGACACGATCGCCGGATGGGAGTCCGGCCGCCGGCCGCTCACTGCCGTACCTGTAGGCCAGATGCTCGTGCACCGCCACCGCCTTTTGTGGCTCGGCACCAGCCCAGCACTCCTCTTGGCCCTCGAACGTGCCATGGAAGCAGACGTGTTGCTGTCCAGTGCCCTGGATGGCAGTGTGCAGGCGGATGACAACCCTCTTGGCGCGTGGGTGTTGCAGCGCGACCTGGTCGAGGTGCTCGCCTGGCCACTGAACGGCATGGTGCCCACGCCGCTGCGAGCTCTGCCCGACCCCCCACGCCCCTGTCGCGGCCCGGTCCCGACAGGGCCGGAGCTATCGGCCGGCGATCGCGCGCAGTTCTTCGCCCGTATGCGCGGGAACGCCGAACAGGCGCGGGGATCAGCGCACTTCCTCCTTCGACGTCAGGCTCTCTATCTGGCCGGATACGACGACGGCGCGGACACCTCCGACTGGCTCGCCCACCAACAGCGCACCGAGCGCCCAGACGACTGGCTGACGAGCTGGCTCAACGACCGCTCGGTCGCGGCCGTTGCCGCTCGGCAAGGCGACCGGGAACGCATGGCGCACTTCATCACCACCACCCTCGCCGACGACGACGCGGGCGAGGCCGCCAACCTCAACTACTGGGCCTACTGGATCGGCGAGACTCCGCACGTCCAGCTCTCCGACGACTTCATCGCTTCTCCCGCCCGGGGTCCCTGGCAGGGCGACAAGCTGATGCATCACCTGGTGCGCGGACTTACGCCGTATCACGGGTTCTTCGACCTCAACGTCCACACCCTGTGGGCTCTCCTCGCCGCGCGCCCCAACCTTTTGCGGGCGTCGGCAGTTCGAGCACTGCGCTCCCGGCTCCCTGTGATGTTGGATAGCCGGGAGCTGTCGGCGCGAGCGCGCCTGGAGCTTGAGGGCATCCGGTACGCAATCCGCCTCGCCGAGGCGTGAGAGGAGACGGACGGTGGCTGACGACCTGTCCGCAGTGGCGCACTTCTTGTACGAGGCGGGCACGCTCAAGCATGTGCGGCGTACCGGATGGTGGATGGCAGGCGTGCGCGATCCGGAGAGCGTCGCCGAGCACTCGTGGCGCACCTCCCTGATCGCCTCGATCATCGCCAAGCTGGAGGGCGCGGACCCGGCACGGGCCGCGTTCCTCGCCGTATGGCACGACTCCCAGGAGACCCGTACCGGGGACGTGAACTACCTCGGGAAGAAGTACTCGCCAGGGGCTGACCCGCAGGACGTGACCGCCGACCAGACGGCCGGCATGCCTGACGTGCTGGCATCCGCAGTGCGCGAGCTGGTCGCGGAGTACGAAGCGAAGGAGTCCCCCGAAGCGGTCTGCGCCAGGGACGCGGACAAGCTGGAGTGCATGCTCCAAGGCATCGAGTACAAGGCTCAGGGCTACGAGAACGCGCAGCGGTGGATCGACAACAGCCGCGGTCGACTCGTCACCGAAACAGCTCACCGGCTCGCCGACGAACTCCTCAGCCAGGGCTCCCTCGACTGGCTGCGCACCGCACTCGGCGAGAAGCATGCCTGACGGAGGGCAAGTCCCCCGCACACGCCCTGCCCATGGACGGGTGCTCCGGGGCCGGATCGTGTTCCTCACGCGCTGGACGGCGGACCGCACGGCGCGAGACACCGCCCTCGGCTCCCTCCTCCGCG